>JADFWE010000196.1 GCA_015222915.1 Pseudomonadota bacterium
TACCGTGCCTTCCATCTGTATTGCTTCTTCTTTAGCCATAAATAAATATCAAGTTAAGTGAAATAAGTCTTGTTGTCGTGTATTCAGCAATGTGTTGTATCTGTCGAATAGCTGACATTTTTTAATGTTGCGCAATTATCGTTGTTTTCGAGTGAATGGCAAGGTTTTTTATCGATTTTTGCCGTTTTTTATGAAGAAATGGGCAACTTACTGAGTATCGTCCTTGCTTTGGGCGTTTTCGTTTGTATCGCGATGAATCTCCCGGTCTTTGTTTCCATTCCGAGGCAACATGAAGACAGGGTCGATAAGTGTCTGGTTAGCGATGACGGCGAAATGCAGGTGCGGGCCGGTAACACGTCCGGTCTGACCAACCTTGCCGATGATTTCTCCCTGTTTGACCACATCACCCGGTTTGACATCGATCTTATTGAGATGGGCATACAGGCTGACGATGCCCTGACCATGATCGATGTAGATCATATTGCCGCTGAAAAAGAAATCACCGGCATCGATTACCGTACCGTCCGCTGCAGCTTTGATCGGTGTGCCTTCGGGTGCCGCAATATCGAGACCACTGTGGGGGCGGCGTTCCTGCTCATTAAAAAATCGGCGCAGGCCGAAGATGCTGCTGATGCGGCCGGTCACCGGCCAGATGAAATCTACCCTGGGCGCGGTTTCGGTGAACAGCTTCTTTGCTTTCTTCTTGCGTTTGCTCTCAGCGGCTATGCGTTTGCTGTCGGCCTTATTCGGGTTGACCTTGCGTTTGTTCTTGATGGTGAGGTGCTGTTCGTCGTACTTTTTATACTTGACGGTTATCTTTGTGTTCAGACTTAAACCGTCAGCGCGTCTGATCGAAAATTCATAATCTCCGGGTTTGGTGCTGAGGCCGATACCCGCCATCGCGTACCAGGTGTTATCGTGCGGGAAAACAGCGATACGTCTGTTTTTAAAAAAAACTTCTGTGCCCTGTTTATACTCAGGCAGCTGTAACAGCGCAATACCGCCGGGAACCAGTGCCTGCTCAGGCAATGCTCGGGCAGAAGGCGTGCTGAGTAATAACAGCCCTAAAGTAAGCGCCATAATGAAAAAGTGATTATGTGTAAAAGGAATATTGTTTCGCATGATGCCTATTATAGTGTGAACACTGCGTCCCGTTAGATATTTTTTAGGGATAACTGTTGTGTTAACGATGAGAGATATGCATGACACGTTGTAGCTGTGACCGAATGCCGCATGGATGCGGCATTCGAGCGCACAGGGATGTGTTTACAGCGTGTCTCAGCTACAACGTGTCATTCATGTCTCGGATGACATGCATGAGTAGCTATTTCAAATGCGATAACGGTTTAAGCTTATTACGCGTAAAGTTAACGGGGCAGCTGTGTTTAGGGATATAAATTTATCATTGCTGTCCCGTTAACAATGAATGACATGATACTGTTATAACGCTGAAAATTTATGGTTCAGTGCACGAGATACGATTTCACGCATGGATCAGAGGCCCCTTAGTTATAAAATGAACGACTCATCTACAGCAAAACAAAAACGGCTGTCAAAACGCGCCGAACAGCTCAGCCCGTTTCATGTGATGGATATTCTTGCACGGGCTAAAACACTGTCTCAGCAGGGCAGGGTCATCCATCACCTGGAAGTGGGGGAGCCTGATTTTCCTACCGCGCAGTGCATCATCGATGCAGGTATCGATGCCTTGAAACAAGGCAAAACTCACTATACGCCGGCCCTGGGTCTGCCGGAGTTACGGCAATCGATCGCCGATTATTACCTCAGGAAATTTTCACTGACGATAGATCCTCAGCGCATCATCATCACGCCTGGCGCTTCAGGCGCGTTGCAGCTGGCGCTGAGTTGTCTGCTCGATGTCGGAGATAATGTTCTGCTGACTGATCCCGGCTATCCCTGCAATCGTAATATCGCCCAGGTTCTGGGTGCCGAGACCCTTTCTATTCCGGTCGGTGCTCAAACCCAGTATCAGCTGACCGCCGATCTGGTTCGTGAACACTGGAATGAACGAACCCGGGCTGCTATGGTGGCATCGCCTTCGAATCCTACCGGTACGCTGTTGTCGCAGCCGTCACTTATTGAACTCTGTCAGCAGGTCACGCAGCAGGGCGGCCGCCTTATCGTCGATGAGATCTATCAGGGACTGGTCTATGATGTGGAAGACTATACCGCTCTGAAGTATTCCGACGAGTGTTTTGTTATCAACAGTTTCTCCAAATATTTTGGCATGACAGGCTGGCGGCTCGGCTGGATGGTGGTGCCGGAATTTTATGTCGATGCTATCGACCGCATCGCGCAGAATATATTCTTAGCACCGCCGACCATGTCGCAATACGCGGCATTGACAGCGCTTACGGCTGAGACACAGATCGAACTGGATCAAAGGCGTGATGAATTTAAAACACGCCGCGATTTTTTATTGCCAGCATTACAGCAGCTGGGTTTCAAGATCGAGGTTAAACCGCAGGGGGCGTTTTATATCTATGCTAACTGCGAAGCGTTCACTGATAACAGCTTTGACTGGGTGAACCGTCTGCTGGAAGAGCAGGGCGTGGCATTGACGCCGGGTATCGATTTCGGTGACTACCGTGCAGATAAATATTGTCGCTTTGCCTATACACAATCTGTCGAGCAGCTGGCGCTGGCAGTTGATAAGATAGCGGCCTTTATCCGCTAGCGCGTCTCAGATAGCACGTGTCAGGTGGCAGGTATCAGGTAAGGCAGATCAGGTAATAGACAGTAATATTTTAATCATCACCATGACCCGCAGCGGCGAAACGCTAAACAAAAGTCCGGTATACATATGAATGGTAATATTTTAAAGATGCAGAGTACTCTGCCCGGTGATAAGACCGTGCAGTATGAATTGCCGATCGGTGAAAAATTCCTGCCGATGAACGAACATATAGGGGATACCATCCGGTTGCATTACCAGGCAGAGATAAACTGTATAGCCTGTGGCCGCAAGACCAAAAAAAGCTTTTCTCAGGGTTTCTGTTACCCGTGTTTTCGTAGTCTTGCCGCCTGTGATATGTGCATAATGAAGCCTGAAACCTGCCATTATGCAGAAGGCACCTGTCGTGAACCGCAGTGGGGTGAGGAACATTGTTTTATCCCGCACTATGTCTATCTGGCAAACTCTTCAGGTATCAAGGTGGGGATAACTCGTGGCACGCAGCTGCCGACACGCTGGATCGATCAGGGCGCAACACAGGCGCTGCCGATCTTTCAGGTGGCGAACCGTCTGCAGTCCGGCCTGCTCGAAGTGGCGCTGAAGGAGCATGTGTCTGACCGCACCGACTGGCGTAAGATGCTGAAGGGTGAGGCTGAACCGGTCGATCTGAGAGTGATGCGTGATGAACTGATCGAACGATGTGATGCACAGATCGCGGCGATAAAAGCTGAACAGGCAGTTGGTGATATAGAGCAGCTTGATAGCGAAGTGGTTGAGATCAACTTCCCCGTGCAGGAATACCCGGAAAAGATCAAGTCACTGAACTTTGATAAACAGCCCGAGATCGAAGGCAGGTTGATGGGTATCAAGGGACAGTATCTGCTGCTGGATACCGGGGTTCTGAATATCCGTAAGTTTTCCGGGTATAACATTGCCGTGGATTTCGTTTAACATAGTGTATGTGCTCCTGTGCTGATCATTGGTGCAGATATTGGTACTGATGTTCGTACTGGCGTCGGTATCGTCAATGACACAAAAAACTCAGTGACCTCCGCGTCCTCAGTGGTAAAAATTATTGTTATAGTGCTCTTTTGAGGAAAAAACTATCAGTATCCGTGAAGACATAAATTGCGTATTTGACCGTGACCCGGCGGCGAGGAACACCTGGGAGGTGCTGACCTGCTATCCCGGTGTGCACGCTGTAATCCTGCATCGCTTCAACCATTTTCTATGGAACCTCGGCTTGAAATGGCTGGCGAGATGGTTTGCGCATTTTTCCCGCTGGTTTACCGGTATCGAGATTCATCCCGGTGCTACCATCGGTCATCGTTTTTTTATCGATCATGGCATGGGCGTGGTTATCGGTGAAACCGCCGAGATCGGTGATGACTGTACGCTTTATCATGGCGTGACCCTGGGTGGTACCAGCTGGCGCTCAGGCAAACGGCATCCGACCCTGTGCAACAATGTCGTCGTCGGCGCCGGTGCCAAGGTGCTGGGGCCAATAACGCTTGCTGAGGGTGTGCGTATCGGTTCGAATGCGGTCGTTACCAAAAATGTCGAACGGAATTCTACCGTCGTCGGCGTGCCGGGCAGGGTGATCCATCATCAGGATGACGCTGAGGCAAAACGCCACAATATTGCACAGAAAATGGGTTTTGATGCCTATGGTGCAACCCGTGATGCACCGGATCCGGTGGCGACAGCGATCAACAAGATGCTCGATCACATCCATGCCATGGATGAGAAGATGGAGACCATGTGCGGTGCGCTCAAGCGCTTCGGTGCCGAGATCGACGTCGAGCGCCTGCCGGACCTGGGTTCATGCAGCATATCCACCAGTGCTTCTGATTCCGACGATGACGCTGAGAAAATCGAGTCTAACTAAGTTCTAGCAGGCTGTTGATTTTCTCCGCGCGTTGCGCTTCTGCGACAAGGATAATCCTGTTAATTATCCTGACTGAGAACAGGCTGTATCTCATAACGTTCTGATCTGACACACATTATTGTTGTTTTCCTTATTTAGCCCTGACGCCAGTGTATATTACCAAAGTAATACCTGACTAAAATACTCGGACTTATACTTGACTAAATTAGTCGGAATTAAGTAAAATTGCCCTATCATTCGTTTTTACCGGGTATTTAGATATGCGATTAACCACAAAAGGCCGTTATGCAGTAACGGCGGTACTTGATCTGGCTCTACATCAGGACAAAGGCCCGGTGTCACTGGCCGCCATCTCTGAGCGTCAGAGTATCTCGCTATCGTATCTCGAACAGTTGTTTGCCAAATTACGTCGTAATGAAATAGTCAGCAGTACCCGTGGCCCCGGTGGCGGCTATACCCTGAAAAACAGTGCAGATGAAGTTAGCGTGTCTGACATCATCCTGGCCGTTGATGAAGCCTGTAAAGTCGTCGATTGCGGCGATGATGGCAGTTGTCACGGTGATTATCAGTGCCTGACACATGATCTGTGGGAGGAACTGAGTAATGAGATCCGTACTTTTCTGGATGGCATCACCATCTCCGAGATCATGGAACAGGGGCGTGCCGACAAAGATCTGCTAGCTAAGAGCGATAGTGTACAGGAAGACATTTCTGACGCTCAGATGAGCGGGAAAAAAGTGGCCGTTCAATAAACGGTTTTTCTTCTTCTGGCGTACTATAGCAGGGTTTCAGGCAAGCAAGAGATGGCAGTATATCTGGACAATAATGCGACCACCGCACTGGATGAGCGAGTACTGGAAGCCATGTTGCCTTATATGGGGCAGGTGACCGGAAATCCGGCAAGCGTGCATCGTTTCGGACGTTTACAGAAAGATGCCATCGAGCAGGCGCGTGAGTCAGTTGCTTCGCTGGTCGGAGGCCGGGCAGAGCAGGTGGTGTTTACCAGTGGTGGTACGGAATCCAATAATTTGTTGCTGCAGGGATTTGCCAGCAAGATTACGAAGGTGCAGTCAGGTTGCCGTATAGCCGTCAGTGCCAGTGAACATATGTCGCTGATAGAGCCGGCTGAGCATCTGCCGTCAGCCGTCAGCCTGGAATGGCTGGCAGTCGACCGGAACGGACATATCGCACCGTCCGCCATAACGTCGATGATGGCTGATGCGGCTGAAGAGGATACGACGCTGATATCGGTGATGTCAGCAAACAACGAGACGGGCGTGATCCAGAACCTGTCCCCGTTAGTGGAAGCTGTCAGTAAAAATATAGAAGATGGCCGCTGTTTCTTTCATACCGATGCTTCGCAGGCAGCGGGCAAGATAGACGTTGATTTTATCGGCAGCGGAGTACATGCGATGACGCTGTCGGCGCACAAGTTATATGGTCCGGTCGGGGTCGGTGCCTTGCTCATCGACAAGCGCTTACCGATCTGCAAACGCCAGTTTGGCGGATCACAGGAAAAGAATTTACGCGCCGGTACCGAGAACGTTCCGGCCATCGTCGGTTTTGGCAGAGCGGCCGAACTGGCAAAAGCGGAGCTGCAGGAAAGAAGCCGGCAGCAGAGAATATTGAGAGACGCATTGGAAGCAGGCCTGAAAACTATCGGCGCAGTCGATATCTTTGCTGAAAAGGTTGATCGGCTGCCAAATACCGTACAGTTCGGTGTTAAAGGTTTTGATGGTGAAACCCTGTTGATGCAGCTGGACAGGAAAGCCATAGCGGTTTCCAGCGGTTCTGCATGTACCAGTGGCAAGACAGAGCCCAGTCATGTGTTAAAAGCGATGAATGTTGCAGATGAGCTCGCGCATTCAGCGATCAGAGTAAGTTTTGGAAAGAGCAATACGATGTCCGATGTCGATGTTTTACTAACAGCATTGCAGGACATCATTGAAATAAATCAACATTCCCCTGTAATGGCGGCGAATGTATAACTTGTTATCTATAAGGTGAATATAGTGTCAGAAAAAAAGCCAATCTATCTAGATTACTCAGCAACAACGCCGATAGACGAACGCGTGATCACTGAGATGCTTAAGTATATGGGGCCGGAGAGCAATTTTGGTAATCCTGCATCGCGCAGCCACTGTTTTGGCTGGGTTGCAGAGGCAGCCGTCGAAACCGCACGCAAGCAGGTTGCTGATCTGGTCGGGGCAAACCCGAAAGAGATCATCTTTACTTCAGGTGCGACCGAGTCCGACAACCTGGCGATCAAAGGTATTGCTCACTTTAATCACAAACGCGGTAAACATATCGTTACCTGCAAGACCGAGCACAAAGCAGTACTCGACAGCTGTCGTCAGCTGGAGCGTGAAGGTTATGAAGTGACCTACCTCGACCCTATGTCTAACGGCCTGATCGATCTTAAAGTACTGGAAGGTGCCCTGCGCGATGACACCACACTGGTCTCTATCATGCATGTGAATAACGAGATAGGTGTGATACAGGACATCGAAGCTATCGGTAAGATCTGTCGCGAGAGAAAGATCACCTTCCATGTCGATGGTGCACAGAGTGCCGGTAAAGTTGATATCGACCTGGAAAATCTTCCGGTCGACCTGATGAGTTTTTCAGCACACAAGATCTACGGCCCGAAAGGTATCGGTGCTTTATACGTACAGAGGAAACCGCGTGTCCGTCTGGAAGCACAGATGCACGGCGGTGGTCATGAGCGCGGCATGCGTTCAGGCACGCTGGCAACTCACCAGATCGTCGGTATGGGTGAAGCCTTCCGTATCGCTAAAGAAGAGATGGCTGTTGAAAACGAACGTCTGCTGAAACTGCGTAACAAATTATACGACGGCGTTAAAGATATGGAAGAGGTCTATATCAATGGTGATGTCGACCATCGTATCGCAGGTAACATCAATATCAGTTTTAACTACGTCGAAGGTGAGAGTCTGCTGATGGCGCTGAAAGATCTGGCGATCTCCAGTGGCAGCGCCTGTACATCAGCTAGCCTGGAACCAAGTTATGTGCTGCGTGCACTCGGTCGTAACGATGAACTGGCGCACAGTTCGATCCGTTTCACCATGGGGCGTTATACCACGGAAGAAGAGATCGACCGCACCATTAAATACGTGCGTACAGCAGTCGAAAAATTGCGTGAACTTTCACCGCTGTGGGATATGTACAAGGCAGGTATCGATCTCAACAGTATCGAGTGGGCGGCGCACTAGAACACAGTTACAAGTTTTAAGTTACAGGTTGCAAGTTACAAGCCTGTGTACTTATAACTTACAACTTATAACTTACAACACGTTTCAAAAGGTAGAGCATGGCTTACGGTGAAAAAGTTTTAGATCATTATGAAAACCCGCGTAACGTGGGCAGTTTTGAAAATGAAGGCAATATTGGTACCGGTATGGTCGGTGCGCCTGCCTGTGGTGACGTGATGAAGCTGCAGATCAAGGTGAGTGATGAAGGTGTCATCGAAGACGCCGTATTTAAAACCTATGGTTGTGGCAGTGCAATCGCATCAAGTTCATTGTTGACCGAGTGGGTCAAAGGTAAAACGCTGGACGAAGCACAGGCGATAAAAAACACCGAGATCGCAGAAGAGCTGGCTCTGCCGCCAGTGAAGATCCATTGTTCGGTACTGGCTGAAGATGCGATCAATGCAGCGATCGCCGATTATAGACAGAAGAATAATTAAAGCCGGATCTATACAGTAAATCTATACAGACAGAGACAATATCATGGCAATCACTTTAACCGAACCTGCAGCAGAACGTATCAAATCTTTCCTCGATAACCGTGGCAAAGGTGTCGGTTTGCGGCTGGGTGTAAAAACCATGGGCTGTTCCGGCATGTCTTACGTGCTGGAATTTGTCGATGAGATAAATCCAGAAGACGAAGTGTTCGAAGATGCTGGCGTCAAAGTGATCGTCGATAAAAAAAGCCTGGTCTATCTCGACGGTACCGAACTTGATTATACCCGCGAAGGTCTGAACGAAGGCTTTAAATTCAATAATCCTAAAGAGAAGGCAGCCTGCGGTTGCGGTGAAAGTTTCACTGTTTGATTTGCAGTCACTCAGCTTATAAGCAAGCTGAGTGACTACAGAGAGTTCGGTTAGATAAATATTTTTTCTTTTTTATATACTGCTTATTAATTACTGCTTATTAATTATTGATTACCCACGTGCCTCAAGATATTCTAAACAGCAACTTCTTCGAGCTGTTCGGGCTCCCGGTTTCTTATGATGTCGATCTGAACAAAGTGCAGCAGCATTATATGGCGTTGCAGAAGCAGGTACATCCGGATAAGTTTGCCAGTGCATCGGATCAGGAGAAACGTCTGTCGATGCAGCATACCTCGTGGATCAACGAAGCGCAGGCGACATTAAAAGATCCTGTGCTGCGCGCGCTCTACCTGCTGAAGCTTAAAGACCTGGATATCAACTTCGATAACGAAACCACCATGGACGCAGCATTTTTGATGCATCAGCTGGAGATGCGTGAACGTCTGGAAGACATCAGGCAGAAAGATACAAAACATGAAGGTGATCCCCTGGCCGAGCTTGAAACTCTGGCAAAAGAAGTCAAAACCTCAGGTGAAGAGATGATGGCCGGGTTTAACAATAGTTACCAAGCTGGTGAACTGGACGATGCCCGCGAGTGGGTACGTAAATTGCAGTTCATGCAAAAAGCAAAAAAAGAAATTAATACACTCATCGCTGATATCGAAGATGCCTTGATGTGACAGAAGCAGGGTGATGGCGGTAACACGTTTTCACCTTCGTATGAAAGATAAACGATAGACAGAATATGGCACTTATACAGATAGCAGAACCCGGTCAGTCAACTACCGCGCACCAGCATCGGCTCGCGGTCGGTATCGATCTGGGCACCACCAATTCGCTGGTCGCCACGGTACGCAGTGGTGAGGTTGACACCCTGCCGGATGCAGATGGCTCACACCTGCTGCCGTCGGTCGTACACTACGCCGGTAACGAGATACTGGTCGGCAGTGCTGCTCTACAGCACAGTGTGTCCGACCCGTTAAATACTATCGTCTCGGTCAAACGCCTTATGGGTCGGGGTATCGATGATATCAACACCGATGATGCTCATCACCTTTATGAGTTCGCTGAAACAGACAGCAGTGTGCCACGTATAAAAACCCGTGCCGGTAATGTCAGTGCGATCGAAGTGTCTGCGGAGATCTTAAAGACATTGAAACGCCGCGCAGAAAATGCCCTGGGTGATGAGTTGACCGGTGCTGTCATTACCGTACCGGCTTACTTCGATGATGCCCAGCGTCAGGCGACGAAAGATGCGGCACGGCTGGCTGATATAAAAGTGCTTCGCCTGCTGAATGAACCGACAGCCGCGGCGGTAGCTTATGGTCTCGATAGCGGTAATGAAGGTGTTATTGCGGTTTATGACCTCGGTGGCGGCACCTTTGATATATCGATATTACGCCTCAACAAAGGTGTATTCGAAGTACTGGCAACCGGTGGCAACAGCTCGCTGGGCGGCGATGATTTTGATCATGAGATTGCGCTATGGCTCAGCGCTGAAGCTGGCATCGATGACCTCAGAGATCCGGCAGTCAAACGTGCCATCATGCAGCAGGCACGCAGCGCTAAAGAAGCACTGGCCGAACATGAGAGTGTGGACATCGATCTTGATGTTGCCGGTACGCGGTGGCAGGGCGCTATCGATCGGGAGAAGCTGAAAGAATTACTGTTGCCGCTGGTGAAGAAAACACTGATGTCGTGCCGGCGTGCACTGCGCGATGCAGAAGTTGAAAATCAGGATATCAGTGAAGTCGTGATGGTCGGTGGCTCTACACGTGTCCTGATCGTGCGTGAGATGGTCGCTGAGTTTTTCGAATGTGAACTGCTCACCGGTATCGACCCCGACAAGGTGGTCGCCACCGGTGCGGCTTTGCAGGCAGACGTTCTGGCTGGTAATAAACCGGATGATGAGATGCTGCTGCTGGATGTTATCCCGCTGTCGCTGGGTATCGAAACCATGGGCGGTCTGGTAGAAAAAATCATCCACCGAAATACCGCTATCCCGGTCGCGAAGGCGCAGGATTTCACTACCTATAAAGACGGGCAGACAGCGATGGCAGTGCACGTATTGCAGGGTGAGCGTGAGCTGGTCTCCGACTGCCGCTCACTGGCGCGTTTTGAACTGCGCGGTTTCCCGCCGCAGGTCGCCGGTGCCGCACGTATCCGCGTGACCTTTCAGGTGGATGCGGACGGCCTGTTGATCGTCAGTGCACGTGAAGAAAACAGTGGAGTCGAAGCCAGTGTCGATGTGAAACCTTCCTACGGTCTCAGCGATAACGAGATCGAAACCATGCTGCGTGATTCCATCGAACATGCAGAAGATGATATGCATTCCCGTAGTTTGCGTGAGCAGCAGGTGGAAGCTGAGCGGGTACTGGAAGCACTGGATTCAGCGCTGGCCGTCGATGCTGATCAGCTGCTGTCTGCAGAAGAAAAAGAAAAGATCGCTGATGCCCGGCAGCGACTGGTCGAAGTGAAATCCGGCGCTGATATCGACAGCATCGAAAGCGGTATCAAACAATTAGAAGCAGCCTGCGAAGACTATGTCGCACGCCGTATGAATTCAAATATCCGATCTGCGATGGCAGGGCATTCAATCGATGAATACTCTGACAGTACAGAAAACGTAGACGCAGAGTCTTAGGAGTAGCAAAAGTGCCACAAATTATTTTTTTACCGCATGAAGAGCTTTGCCCTGATGGCATGGTGATCGAAGCCGAACCCGGTACCACCATCTGTGATGCAGCATTGCTGAGCCATATCGAGATCGAACACGCCTGTGAGAAATCGTGCGCCTGCACCACCTGCCACGTGTATGTACGTGAAGGCATGGATTCACTGAACGAAAACACCGAAGAAGAAGATGACATGCTGGACAAGGCATGGGGTCTCGACCCAGATTCACGCCTCAGCTGTCAGACTGTGGTCGGTGATGAGGACCTGGTGGTGGAGATTCCGAAATACACCATCAATATGGTTTCAGAAAATCACTAGACGGGGATGCTGCAATGTCATTGAAATGGGTAGACACACTGGATATCGCTATCGAACTGGATGAAGCTCATCCTGATATCGATCCGAAATTTATCAATTTTGTTGATCTTCGACAGTGGGTGATGGACCTGAAAGATTTTGATGACGATCCTGATCATAGCGGTGAGCGTATCCTCGAAGCCATTCAACTGGCGTGGATGGAAGAGAAAGAAGATTAACGTTAACTTGCTATGAAGAAGCTAAAAACAGATTTTCTCGCAGAGCCGCAGAGCCGCAGAGGACGCAAAGGTAAAACAGCACTAATGAGTGTCATACTAAGCGCAACGCAGTGGAGTCGAAGGATCTTGTTATCTCTGTAGAAGCCAGGATCCTTCGGCTGCGCTATGCTTCGCTCAGGATGACACTGAAAATTCTTGTTTTACCTTTGCGTCCTCTGCGCCTTTGCGAGAGTGATTTTTTACAAACTTGCGATTTCCACTAAGGCTCAATAACAAGCAGCAGATTAAAAATAGTTTCAACACTGTATTTCCCTAAATGCTCTACAGTGCAAAAAACAGGTTTCCCCCATCATAATCATGTAATATTTCCCTGATGAGCGACGTTCAGCAACAAATCGAATCAAATCCCCCTCTGCAGGTCGTATTTCAAAGCAATGCTATCAATCTGCTCGGCCTGGATCGTGCTGGTATGGAAGATTTTTTTACCTCGATAGGTGAAAAGAAATTCCGCGCCAGCCAGGTGATGAAATGGATCCATCAGCTCGGGGTGACCGATTTTCAGGAGATGAATAATCTGTCGAAGGACCTGCGTACCCGGCTCTCCGAAACCGCCTGCGTCGAGAACCTGAAAGTCGCCCAGGACCAGATATCCACTGACGGTACCCGCAAGTGGCTGCTGCAGCTGATGGATGGCAACTTTATCGAGGCCGTTTTTATCCCGGAAGATGACCGCGGCACGTTGTGTGTCTCCTCTCAGGTCGGCTGTGCGCTGGACTGCAGCTTCTGCTCGACTGGCCGCCAGGGTTTTAACCGTAATCTCACAACATCCGAAATCATCTCCCAGGTATGGCTGGCGGCACACCTGCTGGAAGAAGAAAAGAAACCCGGTCGTAAGATTACCAATGTGGTGATGATGGGCATGGGCGAACCCCTGTTGAATTTCGATAATGTGGTTCGCGCCGTCCGTATCATGATGGATGATTTCGCTTATGGTCTGAGTAAACGCCGGGTAACGGTCAGTACCGCGGGTGTTGTTCCTGCTATGGACCGCCTCGGCGACATCATCGATATGCGTCTTGCGGTATCGCTGCACGCTACCAATGACGAGCTTCGTGACGAACTGGTGCCGGTTAATAAAAAATATCCGCTGAAAGAATTAATGGCGGCTTGTCGCCGTTTTATTGATAAACAGAATGCACGTTCTAGAATAACCTTTGAGTACGTGATGCTGGACGGTATCAATGACCAGCCGGAACACGCCAGAGAGTTGGTCAGGCTGCTCAAAGGTATTCCCACACTGATGAACCTGATACCGTTTAACCCGTTCGAAGGTTCGGGTTATCGCACCTCATCGAAACGTGCGGTAGTGCGTTTCAGGGACATACTGCATCAGTCCGGGATGACCACCGTGGTACGAAAAACACGCGGTGAAGATATCGATGCCGCCTGCGGACAATTAGCAGGCAAGATCGAGGATAAGAGCCGACGGCACCGGCGCTTTGCCGAGCCCCGGTTCGGTATGGAATAAAAGCTGCAGGATGCAGGACGCCAAATAAAAACAACCAGGCGCTACAAAATAATATGATAAAAAATATAACAATAATAATATCTGTCGTTTTAGCATTATTCATCACCGGCTGTACGTCGAATGCTTCGATCTCGACCAACAGTGCGTTACAGAAGACGGTCAAAGAGAGTGAGCCGAAATTAAAAGAAGCCGCAGAGATGAACGTTCAGCTTGCAGTTGGTTATATCCAGCGCAAGCAATACAACGCTGCCAGAGGTAAGCTGGAAAAAGCTATCAAGCAGAATCCGAACAATGTCGATGCCTATAAGACACTGGCTTATCTGTATGCCTTGCTGGGCATGAAAGACGAGGCGGAAACAAAATATCAGGAAGCGCTGGAGCTGAAGCCGGAAGATCCCGATCTGTCTAACTTCTACGGTACGTTCCTGTGTTCAATCGGTAAGAACGATGAGGCTCAGGAAAAATTTCAGGTGGCCTATAGCAACCCGTTCTATGAGTCGGCCTATCTTGCAGAGAGTAATGCCGGCAGCTGTTATGTCGAGCAGGGTGAATATGCTAAAGCCGAACCTCTGTTAAGGCGTTCACTGCGCATCAATCCCAAGATTGCCGGTTCGCTGATCTCGATGGCTGAAATCGGCATCAAGACAGACAGGTTCCTGATGGCACGTGCCTATATCCAGCGCTATCATGATGCCAGTAAGCCCACAGCAGCCAGCCTGTGGGTGCAGATCCAGGCCGAAAAAGCACTGGGTGCAAATGACCACTACGTACGCTATGCACGGCAGTTGATCCGTGAATTTCCCGATTCTGATGAAGCCGGCTGGGTAGAAGCAGAAGCCAGACACCTACCTCTCCGATGATGAAACATACAGACAGTAAAAACTCAGACAACCCTTCAGGTGATGAAGCCATCGATCGCTCCAACGATTTTGGTTCGGCACTTGCCGAAGCGCGTAAAGCTAAAGATCTTAGCGAAGAAGAGATCAGCGAGCACATCAAGATACCGGTTCAGATCGTCATGGCGATCGAAAATAACGATATCGACTCACTGCCAGCGGCTACCTATACCCAGGGTTATATCCGCAGCTATGCAAAGTTTCTCGAACTACCGGTTGATGACCTGCTGCAGAAGTATGGCCGCGCTGTACCGCACAAGCTTGCGTCTGACTTAAAACCTCGCTCTAACCTGCCGAACGAGGCCAGCAGCCAGTCGCCGCTGGTAAAATTATTGACCATAATCCTGATCGTTGCGGGCCTCGGTACGCTGGGTTATGGCATCTTTCAGTATTACCAGGAAAAAGCCGATGATATGGGCTCCGAGCGCGAATCACGCGATCAGCCCTTTACCGGCAATTCGCTGGACTCGCCCGGGACCTTGCCTGGTTTTCGTGCTTCCGGCCGGGATGATCGTTCGTCAGAACCCCGGGAAGCGTCCCCGGAAGATGGTCACGCTCAACCGTTGACCATCAGACAGGATGCGCGTCTGAGCGAAGATGGTGAACTGATTCTGACTGGCGATAACAGTTCAGAAAATCGGGAAAGTACAGATGATGCCGGCACCGCCGCGGCGCCCGGCAGTGACATGGTGGCTGAACCTTCTGCGGAACCGGCTGCTGAACCTGTTGAGGTAATGAAGGCCGATCAGGCCGCGCCTGCTACCGATGTGGTCGAGGTCTATGCCGAGATGGGGACATGGCTGGAAGTATATGATGCTGGTAAACAGCGCCTGTTTTATAATATGTTGCAGGAAGGTAGCAGCAAACTGCTTTCCGGACGGGCGCCGTTTCGCATCAAACTGGGGAATGCGAGATCGACACAGGTATCTGTAAATAACAGGCTGGTCGATATGACACCCTATATCCGTTCCAATAATACCGTTATAATCACGGTTTCAACAGACGGCAAAGACGTCATCTTTCACTAGCTGTTACCCTTAAATCATATTTTCTGAATTCACCAAATGGCTAAATTTATAAAATCCATCCGTGGCATGCACGACGTGCTGCCAGATGATTCTTTTCGCTGGCAGGCGTTTGAAACGACCATCCGTCAGCTGATGGCGAGTTACGGTTACAAAGAGATCCGCATGCCGCTGGTCGAATCCACCGATCTGTTCTGTCGTTCTATCGGCGAAGTTACCGATATCGTCGAAAAAGAGATGTACACCTTCGAAGATCGCAACGGTGACAAGCTCACCCTGCGCCCAGAAGGAACCGCCAGCTGTGTACGTGCGGGAATCCAGCACGGCCTGCTATACAACCAGATCCAGCGTCTATGGTACAGCGGTCCGATGTTCCGCCATGAAAGACCGCAGAAAGGCCGCTATCGCCAGTTCCATCAGTTCGGTGTCGAAGCCTATGGTATCGACACGCCGGACATCGACGCCGAGCTGATCCTGATCGGTGCCCGTCTGTGGAAACAGCTGGGGCTAACAGGCATACGCCTCGAGCTCAATACCCTGGGTTCGAACCAGGCCAGGGAAAAATACAAGCAGGTACTGGTAGAATACCTGAATAAACACGCAGATTTACTCGACGAGGACAGCAAGCGGCGGCTGCAGACCAATCCGCTGCGTATCCTGGACAGCAAAAATCCGGCGATGAAACAGATGCTGGACGAAGCGCCAGAGCTGTTCGACTATCTGGATGATGAATCACGTCAACAATTTGATAAATTAAAAGCCAGTCTCGACGCTGCCGGTGTAGAATACACGATTAATCCGCGACTGGTCCGCGGGCTGGATTATTACTGTAAGACAGTGTTCGAGTGGGTGACAGACGAGCTGGGCGCACAGGGGACGATATGTGCCGGCGGCCGTTATGACGGTCTGGTCGAACAGCTGGGCGGCAAAGCCACACCAGCCGTCGGTTTTGCGCTCGGCATGGAACGTATCCTGGCTTTGCTGGAAGAACAGCAGGAGCAGGCAGCTGACAACATCGATGTCTACATGGTGCTGCTGGGCGATGAATGTGAACTGAAAGGACTGCAGCTGGCAGAACAGATCAGAGAGCAGTGTCCTGCGCTGAAGATGATCAGCCACTGCGGCGGCGGTTCGATGAAGAGTCAGATGAAAAA
>JADFWE010000025.1 GCA_015222915.1 Pseudomonadota bacterium
GCTTATGTGCACTACACGCCCAATGAGACCATCGTCGGTGTCGAGTTTGACTATATCCCTGATACTGGTGATGTGCCGCTGGTGGCAGATATGTCTTCTACCATCCTGTCACGCGAGATTGATGTCACTAAATTTGGCGTCATCTATGCTGGCGCGCAGAAGAATATCGGGCCTGCCGGTCTGACCATCGTCATTATCCGTGAAGATCTGATCGGCAATGCCGACCCTGCGATGCCAGCCATGCTCGATTACAAGACACATTCAGACAACGATTCCATGTACAACACCCCGCCGACCTACAGTTGGTATCTTGCCGGACTGGTCTTTGCATGGGGTCTGAAGCAGGGCGGTATGTCTGCACTTGAAGCGGTCAATAAACGTAAAGCCGAAAAATTATACAAGGCGATTGACGATTTGGACTTCTACAGCAATCCGGTCGAGGTGAAATACCGTTCCTGGATGAACGTACCGTTTATCCTGGCGAATGCAGAGCAGGATGCCGCTTTCATCGAACAGGCAGCTGCCAGAGGTCTGGTAACACTTAAGGGTCACCGCTCTGTCGGCGGTATGCGGGCAAGCATCTACAATGCGATGCCGGAAGCCGGTGTCGATGCGCTTATCGCATTCATGAAAGAATTCGAAATCAGTAACGGATAATAAAGTTATAAGCTTTCTAACATACGACTTAAAACCTGCAACTTAAAACTTATTTTTTTGGATATTCCCATGTTTAATATCAAAACCATCAACAATATCTCTGATAAAGGCCTCGGCCGTTTACCGGCTGATACCTACGCTGTCAGTCCTGAAACTGAAAACCCTGACGCCATCATCCTGCGTTCGCAGAACCTGCATGATATGGATGTGCCGTCAAACCTGAAAGCGGTCGGCCGTGCCGGTGCTGGTACCAATAACGTACCTGTTGAGAAACTGGGGGAGCAGGGTATCGTGGTGTTCAATGCGCCGGGTGCCAATGCCAATGCAGTAAAAGAACTGGTTATCTCGGCTATGTTATTGTCGTGCAGGAATATCTGTCAGGCCTGGCAGTACGCTGCTAACGTCGAGGGCAGCGACGAAGAACAGAATAAGGCAGTCGAAGCCGGTAAGAAGAAATATGTTGGTTATGAATTGCCCGGTCGTACGCTGGGTGTCGTCGGTCTGGGTGCGATCGGTGTCGAGATAGCCAACGTGGCTGTCGCGCTGGGCATGCGGGTGATCGGTTTCGATCCGACTATCACGGTAAAAAGTGCGTGGAAGATGTCCTCTGACGTCGAAGAGATGGAAAACATCGAAGAGCTATTAAAAGAATCTGATTTTGTCACTTTCCATGTACCGCTGATCGATGCTACGAAAAACCTGTTAAACGCTGAACGTATTGCGGCCCTGAAAGACGGTGCGGTGGTATTGAATTTCGCACGTAACGGCATCGTCGATGATGATGCTGTACTCGCTGCTATCGATTCTGGAAAATTGAACGGTTATGTCTGTGATTTCCCTGCGCAGAAATTAAAGGACCATGACCGTGTCATTACGCTGCCACATCTCGGTGCGTCGACCGCAGAAGCAGAAGAGAACTGTGCCATGATGATCGCCGACCAGTTAAAAGATTTTCTGGAAAACGGTAATATCAAAAATTCGGTCAATTTCCCGCCGATCAAACTGCCCCGTGGCGGTAAGTCGCGGGTCGCTATCACGCACAGAAATATGCCGGATATGATCGCAAAGATATCAAGTGCAGTCGGTGATGCCGGTTTTAATATCCATCACCTGCGTAATGAATCAAAAGGTGACCTTGCCTACACGCTGATGGATATCGAGTGTGTGATCGGTGAAGATATGATCGAGAAATTTGCGGAGATCGAAGGTGTGTTAAAGGCGCGTAAGGTTTAGTAAAGTACAAAAACTATTTTTACCACAGAGGACACAGAGGACACAGAGTAAACATTGGTATTTTTATCGCGCCGCAGGCGCAAGTATATAAAACCTCTGTGCCCTTTGTGTTCTCTGTGGTTCAAAATTATTAATGAGCGAAAACGATCCACTAGTTGAAATCAGAAAACGCATCGATACGATAGACAAGTCTATCCAGAAGCTGGTGTCAGAACGTGCCGAGTGTGCGGCGAAAGTGGCTGAGGTAAAACAGCAACAAGGTGAGACCGGTCATTTTTATCGTCCTGAGCGTGAGGCACAGGTGCTGCGAGCTGTGATGGAGCGTAATACCGGGCCGCTGGCCGACGAGAGTATCGCCGGCGTCTTCCGTCAGATCATGGCGGCCTGCCTGGCGCTGGAAAAACCGTTGAGCGTGGCTTTCCTCGGGCCAGAAGGCACTTATACCCATGCCGCTGCCTGCAAGCATTTTGGTAATCTCATCGAATCGCATTCTGTCAGCAGCATCGAAGAAGTATTCCGTCTGGTCGAAGCCGGCGGTGCAAATTTTGGTGTAGTGCCGGTGGAAAACTCTACCGAAGGCGTGGTCAATCACACGCTTGACCTGCTGATGAATTCCAGCCTGTCGATCAGCGGCGAAGTCGAACTGCGTATCCGCCATAACCTGCTGAGCAATGAAAAAGATCTGTCCTCGGTCGAACGCGTGTACGCCCATCAGCAATCGATCGCCCAATGCCGTCTGTGGCTGGACAAAAATCTGCCCAATGCTGAACGGATAGCGGTCAATAGCAATGCTGAAGCGGTACTGATCAGCCGTGATCACAAAAAATCAGCTGCCATCGCCGGTGTCATGGCGTCGGAGCTGTATGATGTGGCTATCCTGAATCCGGATATCGAAGACGAGCCGCATAATACTACCCGTTTCGTCGTTATCGGCGAGTATCAGGCACCGGCCAGCGGCTGTGACCGTACCAGCCTGCTGGTATTCGCACATAATCGTCCGGGTTCGCTGTTTGAACTGCTCAAACCACTGGCGACCCGGGATATCAGTATGAGTAATATCGAA
>JADFWE010000197.1 GCA_015222915.1 Pseudomonadota bacterium
AGACGCTAAGTCGCAAAGTCCGCCAAGAAGAGAAGATATAGATTTTTCTTAGGTAGGTTTTTCTTTGCGTTCTTTGCGGCTTAGCGAGAGCAATCGTCTCTGTGATTTTAAATCGTCTGGTAATAGAGGTTCTGCGGATGTTTTGCCTGTGCGAAGAAGAACCAGCGCTCGGCTAATAAGCCGATATATTGCACGATAAAGGCCAATGCAAATAGCGTGAACAGTTTGGTCGAAAGCGCGCTCGACAATAGTACGATGGGAACGAAAAAGACCAGTATCAAAAATATCCATTTAATATTTTTAAAAAATACAGGTTTTGCTCCGTGGAAATATTCACGGGTATTAAAAGACCCGCCCATCGAGCCCTGCGCTTTTTGCTGGATAGTGGTATGGCGGATACCGATCGCTGAACTCAGGTTGGATTTGTATTTGATATTGTTATTACGGATAAGTGATGCTGACCGGGTAAAGAAAGCGAACACGGTTAAGATGATGCTCCATCCTGCGTAAAAACCCACCAGGCTGGATTCGACATAAGCTGCAAATGCGGCGCTTAGAGCAAAACCGGATGCCATGCCGAGCAGCGTGTAGTTAACGACGGTAAGCGGTGTCGCCCACTCCTGTAAGAATTTGATGCAGGCATAGATCATGCCGGTACAGATAAACAGGGTAAATGCCAGGGCGGTATTGATAGCGCCGACGAATAGAGACAGGTCTACAGTGATCGAGTCTGTCAGGTTAAACAGCACTGGATTCCAGCCGCTTAGGTGGATCATCGAGTAGATGAAGGTCATGCCCATGAATGCTGGCAGTACGATTACTTCTCTGGATAACCAGGAAGTTTTCCACTTTGCCGCAGAGCGCCAAGCCCGTTCCGGACGGCCGAGATGAAAGATAGAAGCGACCAGGCCAGCGGCTAAAAACACCAGTGCCAGCAGACTGCCGTAACCGTAAAAGGTCGGTGAATCCTGTACCGGCAGTACTTTGATAACCGAATACAACTGTCCGGTATAGATGGCTAAAAATAATCCCTGGCCGACACCGATAAGCGTGGTCAGAAAAATAACGGAAAAAGCAGGATGCATAGTATTCTCTCTTTATTCATGTAGCTGTGAATCGCTTCGCAGCAACAATAATTACCAACTCATGATATCGTCTAATGTCTGTTCGTCCTCATCCGGCATCGGTAACTGACGCTCTTTATTGAGCGGATTATCAACACGGGTGAGTTCGTCATGGTGGATGGTGATCTTGGCTTTACGACGAGGCAGATAATGGTTGGCGGGTTTGGTGCCCCACTCCGGCATCAACTGATAACCGCCGTTATCACGGATCTGTTCGGAGACGTTAGACTCCGGATCATTAACGTCTCCGAATAATCGGGCGCTGGTCGGACAGGCCAGGACACAGGCCGGTTTGCGTTCGGACTCGGGCAGGGTTTCGTCATAGATGCGATCAACACATAAGGTACATTTTTTCATCACCTTCTGGTTGGCATCCAGTTCGCGCGCACCGTACGGGCAGGCCCATGAACAATATTTGCAGCCGATACACTTATCGTAATCGACCAGAACGATGCCGTCTTCTTCGCGTTTGTAACTGGCACCGGTCGGGCAGACGGGAACACAGGGCGGCTCTTCACAATGCAGGCAGCTCTTCGGGAAATGTACCGTCTGTGTGTTCGGGTATTCGCCGATCTCGAAGGTTTGCACCCGGTTAAAGAAAGTACCGGTCGGGTCTTCATCGTAAGGATTAAAGTCAGACATGAAGCCGGCATTACCGGAAGTATTCCATTCTTTACAGCTGGTTACGCATGCATGACAGCCAACACAGACGTTTAAGTCGATAACTAAAGCAAGTTGAGTCATAGTTTTTTCCTGAATTTCTTTCGCTGATATCTATTCAGCATTAATCTTTAGTTAGTTTATTTATTATAATTTTTGCCGGCAAAATATTTTAACCAGCGCAGGCCGCGAGCAGGTCTGGTGCCGGGTGTTACGGCACCGGCTTTAAATTGCGGTGATGTCTCTTCAGGTTCGTCGGCCGCGGCGGGATAAATTTTTACCCGGACGTCATACCAGCCCGCCTGCCCGGTTACCGGGTCAGAATTTGACAGGTGCTGCCCTGCTTCGCTCGGCGGCAGTTCTTCGCTGATCAGATGGTTTAACAAAAAGCCTTTTTTCGATTCATTGGCACGGTCTTTCAGGCCCCAGGCGCCACTGGCTTTGCCGATAGCGTTCCAGGTCCATACGGTTCCTGGTTCGACGGCTTCCGAGTGGCGACACATGCAGCGTACTTTTCCGTGCATGGACGCTACCCACATCCACTGCCCGTCCGCGATGCCTGCAGCTTCAGCGGTTTTCGTATTCACATACAGGTAGTTGTGGGTATGGATCTGCCGCAACCAGGCATTCTGAGAATCCCAGGAGTGGTACATCGCCATCGGCCGCTGCGTGATCGCGTTCAACGGGTACTGGCGCAGATCGGTCTGTTGTGCTTCCAGCGTGTCAGAATAAAATGGCAGCGGATCAAAATGTGTATTGATGCGATCGCGGAGATGATCTGGTGGCTGCTTGCCATCAGATTTTCCCTGTGCCGCAAGACGGAACTTCTGCAGTACTTCACTGTATATATGGATGTTGATGGGTTCTGCATAACGCGTCAGGCTGTGGCGTTTTGCCCATTCCAGGTAACCCTGGTTCCAGTTACGCATGTACTGATACGATTTTGGAAGCTCGTGCTGGTAGACACAGTTGTTCTTTTCGTACATCTCCCACTGGTTCGGATTCGGCTCACCTTTCATGAACTTCTCACCGCCCTTTCCGCGCCAGCCGGCGAGAAAACCGATGCCGGAGTCTGGAGCGGTCTGATAATTGATGATGAAGTCCGGGTAGTCGCGGTATTTGCGCTTGCCCTGCTCGTCGACAAAGGCCGGCAGTTTTAAACGGGAACCGATCTCGATCAGTACTTCCTGGAAAGGTTTGCACTCGCCTGTCGGTGGCAGCACCGGGATACGAACCGAGTCCACCGGGCCGTCAAACTCCGAGATCGGACGATCCAGCATCGACATCACATCGTGACGTTCGAGATAAGTGGTATCGGGCAGCACCAGGTCGGCGAAGGCGACCATCTCGGACTCGAAGGCATCGCAGACGATGAGGAAAGGAATCTTGTATTCGCCCTCTTCGTCTTTATCATTAAGCATGTCACGTACGCTTTCGGTGTTCATGGTGGAGTTCCATGCCATGTTCGACATGAAGATCATCATGGTGTCGATGGAGTATGGGTCGCCGCGCCATGCATTAGTGATGGCGTTCTGCATCATGCCGTGAACAGCCAGTGGATGTTCCCATGAAAAAGCTTTGTCGAGCCGGATCGGCTGGCCATCGTCATCGACGAAAAGATCATCCGGATCGGCCGGCCAGCCTAGCGGCATACCGTTGAGTGGCGTATTGGGCTGAATATCATCCCAGCTGGTGGCGGTTTTCGCACAGGGGGGAATCGGCCGTGGAAACGGTGCTTTATGGCGGAAGCCGCCGGGGCGGTCGATGGTACCGAGGATACTCATCAATATCGACAGCGCGCGGATGCTCTGGAAGCCATTGGAGTGTGCGGCGAGGCCGCGCATGGCATGAAACGAAACCGGATTGCCGGTGATATGGTCGTGCTCATTGCCCCAGGTGTCGGTCCACGAGATCGGCAGTTCGATCTTCTCATCACGCGCAGTAATGCCCATCTCGTACGCCAGGCGTTTGATGGTTTCGGCCGGGATACCGGTAATGTCAGATGCCCATTCCGGCGTATAATCTTTAACCCGCTCTTCCAGTAACTGGAAGGCTGGTTTTACCGGGGTGCCGTCATCCAGCTCGAATTCACCCAGCAGATAAGGGTCTGAACCGTTGGTGTGCATGGAGATTGGTTTATTGAGCTCACGGTCCCACCACAGTTTGTTCTGTGCGTCGAAACACCCCTCTTCTTTTGGTACCTCAAAACGAACAAACATGCCGTGTTCGGTGGACTTTTCATCCATGTTAACAAGTTCGGCGGAGTTCGTGTATTTTACGAGGAAATCGCGGTCATATAGCCCCTGTTTGATGATCTCGTTGATCATGGCCAGAAATAATGCACCGTCTGTACCGGGTTTGATTGGCACCCATTCATCAGCGATGCCGGCATAACCGCTACGTACCGGGTTGATGGCGATAAATTTGCCGCCATTACGTTTGAAGTTCGCCAGTGCGATCTTCATCGGGTTGGAATGGTGGTCTTCAGCCGTTCCGATCATAATGAACAGCTTGGAGCGGTCCAGGTCCGGGCCGCCGAACTCCCAGAAAGAGCCGCCGATGGTGTAGATCATGCCGGCCGCCATATTGACCGAGCAGAAACCGCCATGAGCCGCATAATTAGGTGTGCCGAACTGTTTGGCGAACAGACCGGTCAACGCCTGCATCTGGTCACGGCCGGTAAACAATGCGAATTTTTTAGGATCGGTAGCGCGGATATTGGCCAGCCGTTCTTCCATTACCGAGAAGGCCTTTTCCCAGCTGATTTCTTCAAAATCATTATCGCCGCGGTCGCTGCCGGGTTTACGCATCAATGGTTTGGTTAGCCGAGCAGGTGAATACTGTTTCATGATGCCGGAGGCACCCTTGGCACAGATTACACCTTTGTTCAGAGGATGTTCCGGATTGCCCTGGATATAACGCACTTCTCCATCACGTAAAGTTACGCGGATGCCGCAACGGCAGGCACACATATAACAGGTGGTATTTTTGGTTTCTATACGGCTGTTTTCATCCGTCGCTTTCGAGGTCGGATTGTGTACCGGTTGAGACATAGTATTGGCCTGATGGTTTGCAGTGGTTGGCGGTTGTTCAGATCAGCAAAAGTTGGTTAGACAAATTCGCCAGACGAACCACTGTACGGGAAAGCCCCAGCTATGGCTAATCAGCATTATTGAATCACTCATAAAATATACTAATATTCTAATATAAGCTTAGCTTATGGTGTGTTAATCGAGGCGTAAACAAAGCAATAGGTCGTCTAAATCTTTTGGGATATACCCGCAAGCATGAAAAAACAGGGCATCCGCTAAAAAGAACGAATGCTGGATATTTCAATCAAGATAACGTAAGGGATTGTATTGATATAAGAATAAAAGTAAATATTTTTTAAGATTTTTGATAAAAACGATAATTCTCTGCTATATATATTTTAGTGGTCGATGTCATTTATTCGACACACGTAAATGCGATCAAAATCAGGTCTTTTTAAAGTTAATTAATATTTTAAAAATGGTGATATATCATGCATTTACATAACAATACAAGCTGGTTATTCAGTATCGTTGCAACAGTCACACTATTTGCTGGCGGTAGCATGCTGTTAGATAATCGACATGCGGCAGAATCAGAGATGATCCAGTTTACTGATTTAAGTGACGCTGATATCGAGCAGATTCTGGCAGTAAAAGCCGAGATGAATTCTGAAACAGAATCATTCGACGTTTCTTCTATCTAGTCTTGTCGCTCATGGATGACGCGACTTTTAAATAATAATAAAAACAAGAATATTATTCTGACAGGTGGTCTTGCCTGTCAGTTATTTATATCTGTTCCCCCTATCTGTTCCTGTCTGCTCCGGTCTGAAAATATCTGGCCTAAGATTCGCTAAGTCCTGTTTATTCGTTTGTAGTATCCAGTTGTATTATAATGGGCCGCCTTGTTTTTGAGGTTGTTCATGTTCTATACAGATTCTTTTGATGTAATCGTCATCGGCGGCGGCCACGCAGGCACCGAAGCCGCGCTGGCGGCTGCGCGCATGGGTGTAAAAACCCTGCTGTTGACGCATAACATCGAAACTCTGGGGCAGATGAGCTGCAATCCGGCCATCGGTGGCATCGGTAAGGGACACCTGGTAAAAGAGATCGATGCCTTAGGCGGTATCATGGCGAAAGCCGCTGATCTTGGCGGCATCCAGTTTCGCATCTTGAACAGCCGCAAAGGTCCGGCAGTTCGTGCAACCCGTGCGCAGGCCGACAGGGTGTTGTATAAAGCAGCTGTCCGCGAAGCACTGGAAAATCAACCCAACCTTTCCCTGTTTCAGCAGGCTGTCGATGACCTTATCGTCGAAACGGTCGATGGCGAAGAAAAAGTTACCGGTGTCGTTACCCAGATGGGCCTCAAGTTTAAGGCGGAAGCCGTGGTGCTGACCGTGGGTACTTTTCTCGGCGGCCTGATCCATATCGGTGATCAGAATTATTCCGGTGGGCGTGCAGGTGACCCGCCATCTATAGCACTCGCCAACCGTCTACGTGATCTGCCGTTTCGTGTCGAACGTTTAAAGACCGGCACGCCGCCGAGGATCGATAGCCGCACCATCGATTATTCCGGCCTCGCCGAGCAGCCTGGCGATGTGCCTCTGCCGGTGTTTTCCTATACCGGCAAGGTCGAAGATCATCCCCGGCAGATCAGCTGTCATATAACCCATACCAATGAAAAAACGCACGATATCATCCGTGAAGGTCTGCATCGCTCGCCGATGTACAGCGGCATCATCGAAGGCATCGGGCCGCGTTACTGTCCGTCGATAGAAGATAAGGTCGTGCGTTTCGCCGACAAGACTTCGCACCAGATCTTTATCGAGCCGGAAGGTTTGACCACCAATGAAGTTTATCCCAATGGTATCTCGACCAGCCTGCCGTTTGATATGCAGCTGGCGTTCGTGCGTTCGATGAAGGGGTTTGAGAATGCGCACATCACGCGACCGGGTTATGCCATCGAATATGATTTTTTTGATCCGCGTGATCTGAAAGCTTCGCTCGAAACGAAGTTTATTAAAGGATTGTTTTTTGCTGGCCAGATAAATGGTACCACCGGCTATGAGGAGGCGGGTGCACAGGGACTGCTGGCCGCGATCAATGCGACAAGGCAGGTGCAGCAGAAAGATGCCTGGACACCGACGCGTGATCAGGCCTATATCGGCGTACTGGTCGATGACCTGGTGACGCTGGGTACGCAGGAACCTTACCGCATGTTCACCTCGCGTGCCGAGTACCGGCTGATCCTGCGTGAGGATAATGCTGATCTGCGTCTGACAGAGGTCGCGCGCGAGATGGGGCTTATCGGTGATGAGCATTGGCAGCAGTTCTCAGCCAAGCGTGAAGCCATCGAAAAAGAACAGCAGCGCCTGGCCGGGCTGAACGTGCAGCCGGAATCTGAGATGAGCAGGGCATTTGCAGAGAAATTAGCCATAGATGGTGAAGTGAAACCCTTATCCCGGAACTATAAAGCCGAAGATCTATTGCGCCGTCCGGAGATCGATTATGTCTCGCTGGTCGAGATTATCGGCAAGGGTGAGGGCGTCAGCAAGAGCGTAGCGGAGCAGGTCGAAATCCAGGCCAAATACTCCGGCTATCTCGATCGCCAGCTGGAAGAGATCGCAAAAACAAAACGTCATGAAAAAACCACGATACCGAATATTATCGATTATGCAAAAGTGCGCGGCCTGTCGGCAGAAGTGCTGCAGAAATTAAGCGACCACCGACCGGAGACCATCGGTCAGGCCGGACGCATACCGGGGATAACACCCGCAGCTATTTCACTGTTGATGGTGCACCTGAAAAAAGCGAATGACCTGTAGACCATGAATTTAAGGTCGGCTTACGGCTAGAAAGAGACGTTGGCCGTCGTTCGTTATTCGTCGTTCGTTAAAAGCTAAAAACACGAAATGAACCAGTGGCT
>JADFWE010000198.1 GCA_015222915.1 Pseudomonadota bacterium
TGCAGCCCCTACTGTTTGGTATTTTTTACGAATGACGAACAACGTCTCTTTTTAGCCTGTAGACGATGTTTTAACGAAACTGCCTGACTTTTTTACAGAGTATAAACAATATGTATCTATCAAAATTTCAACTAACGACTTTAAAAGAAACACCATCAGATGCTGAGATCAGCAGTCATCAGTTGATGCTGCGTGCAGGGCTGATACGTAAGCTGGCCTCCGGCCTGTACACATGGTTGCCGCTCGGTCTGCGTGTCCTGCGCAAGGTAGAAAATATCGTTCGTGAAGAGATGGACAAATGCGGCGCGCTGGAAGTTCTGATGCCTGCGGTTCAGCCCAGCGAACTGTGGCAGGAATCCGGCCGCTGGGAACAATACGGTCCAGAACTGCTGCGCTTCAAAGACCGCCATGGCCGGGAGTTCTGCTTCGGCCCGACCCATGAAGAGATCATCACCGAGATGGCACGTAAGGAGCTCTCCAGCTACAAACAGCTGCCGATCACCTATTACCAGATCCAGACCAAATTCCGTGATGAGGTTCGCCCGCGTTTCGGCATCATGCGTTCACGTGAGTTCATCATGAAAGACGCCTACTCCTTCCACACCACACAGGAAAGCCTGCAGCAGACCTATGATGTGATGTACCAGGCATATACCAATATATTCAATCGTCTGGGCCTCAAATTCCGTGCGGTGATGGCGGACAGCGGCTCTATCGGCGGTAACAGCTCTCACGAGTTCCATGTGCTGGCCGATTCCGGGGAAGACGCCATCGCCTTCTCCAGCGAGAGCGACTATGCCGCCAATGTAGAAAAAGCGGAGACCCTGCGACCGACCGAAACACGTCCTGCCGCCAGTGCCGACATGCAAAAAGTCGATACCCCGGACCAGCACAGTATCGAGGAGATCAGCCAGTTTCTCTCCGTACCGACTACACGATGCATAAAGACATTACTGGTCGAAGGCGCTGAAGAAGGTAGCGTGGTCGCACTGATATTACGCGGTGACCATGAGCTTAACGAGATCAAAACATCACATCTCGAAGGCGTTGCCGAACCCCTGTGTTTTGCCTCAGATGAGCAGATCAAAAAAGCCGCTGGCTGCAGCGCCGGCTCTATCGGCCCGGTTGGCCTCGATATAAAAATATACGCCGATTATGATGCATTGCAATGTGCAGATTTTGTCTGCGGTGCCAATGAAGACGGTAAACACCTGACCGGTGTTAACTGGGAACGCGACTGTGGTCTACCGGAAGCAGCTGATCTGAGAAACATCGTCGAAGGCGATGCCAGCCCTGATGGAAAAGGTACACTGTCAATCGTCCGCGGTATCGAAGTCGGTCATATCTTCCAGCTCGGTACAAAATATTCCGAAGCCATGAACGCCACCGTGCTCGATGAAAACGGCAAGGCCACCGTCATGACCATGGGCTGTTATGGTATCGGTGTGAGCCGTATCGTCGCCTCGGCCATCGAACAGAATCACGATGATAACGGCATCATCTGGCCGCAGAGCCTGGCACCGTTTGATATCGCCATCGCACCGATCAATATGCAGAAATCCGATGAAGTGCGTGAAGCAGCCGTTAAACTACACGATGAGTTGACCGCTGCCGGTCACGATGTTTTGCTGTATGACGAGAAAGCCCGCCTTGGCGGTATGCTGGCGGATCTGGATCTTATCGGTATCCCGCACCGGGTCGTGATAGGTGATCGAGGCCTGAAAGAAGGCAAAGTCGAATACAAAAAACGTGATGCAGAAGAGAGTCAGGACATTGCGCTGGATGAGATCGTTGGTTTTTTACTGAAGACCCTTGCGTGAATTAACGCAAAAAAACATGATCTAAAAAATGCTGCCATCCTTCGGCTCCGTTAAGGATGGCAGAAAATTGCAGGTTTTTATTTTCCTCTATTCGCGTTCATTTGCGGAAAAATACATTTTTATTGTGTATATTTAAACCATGTTTAAACACTTGCACTTCACTCTCTTCTTACTCGCTATCAATACGCTTGCTATCACCTCAGTCCATGCTGATACCCGGCCGGTCGATCAGGAGCTTCGTCTATTACTCAGCGAAGCCATCAACTCTTCAGAGAGCTTCGATGACCGCTTCCACGCAGAGGTCTGGTTACTGGATATGTCTAACCGCCTGCTGCGTTATATCAAAGATGAAGAGACCCGTCTGTACATGCTCAAACATATCCACCTGGAGGCTAGCAGAGCGCAGCTGCAACCCGAACTGGTACTTGCCCTGATCGAGGTGGAGAGTCATTTCGACAGTTACGCTATATCAAAATCCGGCGCTCAGGGCATGATGCAGATCATGCCTTTCTGGCTGGATGAGATCGGCCGCCCCGATGATAACCTGATCGAGATAAAAACCAACCTGCGCATGGGTTGTACCATATTAAAATATTACATGGACATGGAGAAGAACGATCTGCACAAGGCACTGGCGAGATACAACGGCAGCCGTGGTTCAAAGGTGTATAGCAATAAAGTATTGCTGGCGCTGCAGGATCACTGGTATCAATCCTGAGTCCGGAAGGCCTGAACATGAATGTATCTGATACTGTCAGCTGGCGAAAAGTATTACCCGAACTTGCGAGTACGGCAGACAAGATAACGGCACAACTGCTCGATGACGCAAACATCGTATCACTGACACAGAACAGCACCGTCTTCCATCAGGGTGATGCCTGCAAAAATTATCTCATCGTATTAGCCGGTA
Organism: Pseudomonadota bacterium; assembly: GCA_015222915.1. Lineage (GTDB taxonomy): Bacteria > Pseudomonadota > Gammaproteobacteria > SZUA-229 > SZUA-229. The sequence continues at coordinate 2,731 of JADFWE010000198.1, forward strand.
AGGTAAAGGTTTTTACCCGTGCAGAGAACGGCCGGGAGATCGTACTCTACCGGTTAACTCAGGGCGATTCCTGTGTATTGACCACCTCCTGTCTTTTCGGCCGGAAGAACTACCCTGCAGAAGGTGAAACAGAGACAGATGTTGTCGCCCTGGCGATACCGGCCATGCCCTTTAACGATGTACTGCAGACATCAACGATATTTCGCCAGATGGTTTTTTCTTCTTTTTCATCGCACCTCAGCGACCTGATAACACTGGTCGAGGAAGTGGCATTTGGCAAGATCGATATCCGCCTCGCCAGACACCTGCTCGAACATTGTGACGACAACCATATACTCACAGCAACCCATCAGAATATCGCTACCGAACTCGGCACTGCACGTGAAGTGGTCAGTCGACAATTAAAAGACCTTGAGTCCAAAGGCTACATAAAAATAAACCGTGGCAACCTGAGCATCAACAACCCTGAAGCATTGAAGAAAATATCACTCAGCCAGCCGGGCTGATTGATCATCGTGGCAGCACAGACGCAGGTCGCAACTATGACCTTTCACTAAAGTCCATCGTTGTAACTTTTGCACCCGGATACTCAACAACTATGGACTAAAGTCCATAGGTTGCAGCAATGACTAAAAGTCATAAAAAAACTCTTTCTCTCGCTAAGCCGCAA
>JADFWE010000199.1 GCA_015222915.1 Pseudomonadota bacterium
ATTAATAATATTTTGTTTTTATTTGCGTTCTTTGCGTTCCAGTTTTTAGTTTTTCTGAATAGTCCGCTTCTGGCCGTTAACAGACATCTAGCAAGAGTAAGTTTTGAATAAATCCGAGGCTGTCTGCTAGATCAATGCCACTCAATACACATTAAATGAGCACAAATTCCCCTTTGGCTTGATCATAATCAAGTCCACAACAGGCTAAGTTATTTGTTGATATTGAAGGAACGAGGCCAGTGGTGTAAAATCTCGCCACTTTTTTACCCGCTTTGGGTTTGTCTGTTTGGAGTTCAAACAATGAAAAAACTAATTTTAGCCAGCTTCCTGATGTTATTTGCCACTTCTGGCGCGGCACTTGCTGGCGATGCAGCTGCAGGTAAAACAAAATCAGCGGCTTGTGGCGGTTGTCACGGTATGGACGGTAATAGCCCGATAGTAGCGTATCCGAAGCTTGCGGGTCAGAATGAAGCCTACATCATCAAACAGGTTAAAGACTTTAAAGCCAATACTACACGTCAGAACGCTATCATGTTCGGCATGGTTGCCGCGCTAAGCGATGAAGATGCGGCCGATATCGGTGCTTACTTTCAGTCTCAGAGCATAGCGCAGGCTGCGCCGAGCGATGCCAGTAAACTGGCTAGAGGACGTGAGTTGTATAAAGGCGGTGATCTGCAGAAAGGCGTCCCAGCATGCCAGGCATGTCACGGTCCTGCAGGCACAGGTACCGCCGGTATCGGTTTCCCGGCCGTCGGTGGTCAGTATGTAGAATATACGCTGGCACAGCTAAAAGCATTTAAAGACGGTACCCGCAGTAATGATGACAAGATGCTGATGCGTTCGATTGTTGAGAAACTGTCGGAAGACGATATGACGGCAGTTGCTAACTACATGGCTAGCCTGAAACGCTAAGATTCAGTTTTTAGATAAGCCATAGTTAGAGAGGAAAGATGGCGTAGGCCATCTTTTTTTTTCCAGAACATCTTTTGTGCAGACTGGCTGGAATACCTGATTAGGACCTTCTGGAAACTATTTGAGACGTTATGCTTGAGATCAAGTCATTAGAATGTGTGCGCGACGACCGTCTGTTGTTCAGTGACCTGAATTTTTCACTGGATGATGGCGAAGTGCTGCAGATAGAAGGCTCGAACGGCTGTGGTAAGACCAGCCTGTTGCGTATCATCTGTGGCCTGAGGCTTGCTGAGGGCGGCCAGGTGTACTGGCGCGGTGAGACCATCCGCGCCAATCGCGAAGATTATTACGCCAACATGGTATATATCGGTCACCTGCCCTGTATAAAAGGTGACCTGACAGTGCTGGAGAATATCCGCTCTCTGCTGGATACCCGTTCCCTGACGGTCGAAGATGATGTCATCGAAACGGCGTTGTCCAAAGTCGGGCTGGCCAGTTACGAAGATGTACCGGGCAAGGCCTTGTCCTCCGGGCAGCGCCGCCGCATCCTGCTGGCATTTATCGAGCTGGCAGGAGCGAAGTTGTGGGTGCTGGACGAACCGCTGACTGCGTTGGACGTGCAGGGCGTGGCATTGATGGAGTCGATGATCATCGAGCATCAGCAGGCGGGTGGCAGTGTTATCTTCACTACCCATCACGGTATGCAGCTGGACTGCGAGATGCGTTCGGTCAAGCTCGGCGGCAAAGAGTATATGAAAGCCAGTACGTGGGACGAGGAATAAGCCAGTGTTAAAAGCGTATTATCACCTCCTGTTCCGCGATCTGCGATTAGCTTTCCGTAACCGTCATGAGCTGGCCAATCCGCTGATCTTTTTTGTACTGGTGGTGACACTGTTTCCGCTGGCGGTAACCCCTACGACCGAAGCCTTGAGGGCGATGGCGCCGGGCGTGATCTGGGTATCGGCATTATTAGCCGTGCTGTTGTCGCTGGATAGGCTGTTCAAACAGGACTATGATGACGGTTCACTGGATCAGCTGATGCTGAGTCCGAATCCGCTGGTTATCCTGGTGCTGGCGAAGGTGACGGCGCACTGGTTTTTGACCGGTCTGCCACTGGTCATCATGGCGCCGTTACTGGGTATGTTCATGGCTTTGCCGGATGAGGCGATCAGTGTCCTGATCTATAGCCTGCTACTGGGGACGCCGATATTGAGCCTGATCGGTGCCATCGGTGTTTCTTTGACGGTGTCAGTGAACCGTGGCGGGGTTTTGCTGTCTCTGATAGTTCTACCTCTGTACATTCCGGTATTGATCTTCGGAGCGAACGCGGTAGACGTGGCGATGAATGGCTTGAGCGTAAGAGGCCAGTTATTGTTTCTTGGTGCAGTACTGGCGCTGGCGCTTTCGCTGGCTCCACTGGCAACAGCCGTTGCATTGAGGATAACGGCGTCACGATGAGATTTTTGGGTAATTGAATGTTTAAAAGTATATGGCGCTGGATACAGCGTTTTTCTTCACCAAAGTATTTTTACGAGATGTCCGCGAAGCTGATTCCGTGGTTTGCTGTCAGTGCTCTAGTCATCGGGGTCTATGGTCTGTATCTCGGGCTGTTCGTCGCGCCGACAGACTATCAGCAGGGTGAGAGTTATCGTATCATCTTCATCCATGTGCCGGCGGCGTGGATGTCGTTGTTTATCTATATGGTGATGGCGATATCCGCCGGCATCGGCATCATCTGGCAGATCCGTCTTGCCGATATGGTGGCGGCAGCCAGTGCGCCGATCGGTGCTTCTTTCGCGTTCCTTGCGCTGGTCACCGGCTCGCTGTGGGGCAAGCCGATGTGGGGTGCTTACTGGGTCTGGGATGCGCGTCTGACCTCTGAATTAATCCTGCTGTTCCTGTATTTCGGATACATGGCGCTGCAGTCAGCTATCGACGATCAGCGCAGTGCAGATAAGGCCAGCGGTCTGCTGGCCATCGTCGGGGTAGTGAATATTCCGATCATCCATTATTCGGTAGAATGGTGGAACACCCTGCATCAGGGTGCGACCGTGGCGAAATTTGATAAGCCGTCGATGCATATCGATATGCTGATCCCGCTGTTATTGATGGCAGTAGCGTTCAAGTTATTTTATGCCGCCATCGTGTTGATAAGAACACGGAATGAAGCGCTCTACCGTGACCGTAATCGTCGCTGGGTTCGAGAGCTGATCGAAAAGCTATAATGCGAACTGCCCTGACAGGCGGAAACGATAGCGTTACAAAAGAAAAGGTAGATTTATGAACTGGTCAGAATTTTTTCACATGGGAGGCTATGCTTTTTTTGTATGGACGTCCTATGGCCTCACCCTGATCGTTGTGCTGATGAATATCGTTTCACCCATGCTGCAGCGCAAAAAAATTATTGCACGTATTAAACGAACGATTAAGCGTGAAAAACTGACTGGTAGTTGATTTTGTCAGTGCTAATATTACGGATCAGCAGCCTGCTAGAGAACATATTGAAAGAATAGAATTATTATGAATAAAAGAAGTCGTCGAAAAGTATTGATCATCGCACTGGTATTCGGTGTCGGTCTGGCTGCCGTATTAGGGCTGACCGCGTTTGAAGAAAACCTGTTGTATTTCTACAGCCCTACACAGGTGAAGGCCGGTGAGGCCCCTGTGACACATTCCTTCCGTGTCGGCGGCCTGGTCGTCGAAGGCAGCGTGAAACGTGCACCAGACAGTCTGAAGATCGAGTTTGATGTCACCGATAATACGGAAGCCATGACTATCGAGTACACTGGCATTCTGCCGGATCTGTTCCGCGAAGGGCAGGGCATCGTGGCAATGGGTAACCTGCAGCCGGATGGCCGTTTTGTGGCGCAGGAAGTATTGGCGAAACATGATGAAAATTATATGCCGCCAGAGGTGGCTGATGCACTGAAAGCGGCCGAAGCCGCAGCCAAAGAAAAAGCCAAAGAAGCAGTAAATTAAAGTCTGACCACATTACCTATTCACCCTGAAAAACATAAGCAAGAAGACTGAAGCCTATGATCCCTGAACTTGGACACTTCGCCCTGATAATCGCCTTCGCCATCACCATCGTGCAGGCGGTGGTACCGCTGATCGGCGCAGCAAGAAATGATGCGGCATTGATATCGATGGCTCGTCCGGCGGCACTGGTACAGCTTCTGTTTGTCGGTCTGGCCTATGCGGCGCTGACGCAGGCGTTCATCGTGCATGATTTTTCGGTGCTATATGTTAGCCAGCATTCGAACCTGGTGCAGCCGTTGATGTATCGTATCTCCGGTGTCTGGGGCTCGCATGAAGGTTCATTATTGCTATGGACATTGATCCTTTCTCTATGGACGGTGGCCGTTGCTGTCTACAGCCGTAATCTCCCCGATATCCTGATGGCACGTGTGCTGGCAGTGATGGCGATGATCAGTATCGGTTTCCTCGCTTTTATGCTGTTCACTTCGAATCCTTTTGAGCGTCTGTTCCCGGTGCCGCTGGACGGCAACGAGTTAAATCCGTTATTGCAGGACCCGGGTCTGGCGATACATCCACCGATGTTGTACATGGGTTATGTCGGTTTTTCTGTGGCTTTTGCTTTTGCGGTTGCCGCATTGCTGGGCGGCAAACTGGATGCGACCTGGGCACGCTGGTCACGGCCATGGACCACGATCTCCTGGAGTTTTTTGACCATGGGTATCGCGCTGGGCAGCTGGTGGGCGTATAACGAACTTGGCTGGGGCGGATGGTGGTTCTGGGATCCGGTGGAAAATGCTTCTTTCATGCCGTGGCTGGTCGGCACCGCACTGATCCATTCGCTGGCGAGTACAGAGAAACGCGGTGTGTTTAAGAGCTGGACCGTGTTGCTGGCGATACTGGCTTTCTCATTAAGTCTGCTCGGTACGTTTATCGTGCGTTCAGGCGTGCTGGTCTCGGTACATGCCTTCGCCACTGATCCGACCCGCGGCGTATTTATTCTTGCCTTCCTGGTGATCGTCGTCGGCGGCTCATTAGCACTGTACGCGTGGCGCTCAGATACCGTGGTCAGTTATGGCCGGTTCCAGTGGTTCTCCCGCGAAACAGCATTGCTGCTGAATAACATTATATTTTTGACCGCAGCACTGGCAGTGCTGGTCGGTACCATGTATCCCCTGGTGGTCGATGCTTTTGGTCTGGGCAAGATATCGGTGGGCCGGCCATACTTCGATGCCATGTTTGCCCTGATCGCTATTCCGCTGCTGTTATTGCTTGGATTCGGTCCGGTTATCCGCTGGAAGGGCGATGACTGGAAGCGTCTCGCCAAGGTTCAGATATCGATCTTCATCTTTTCCATCGTTGCCGGTTTCTTATTGCCGTTCATCATCGAGGATGAGCTGAATCTGGCTACCGGTTTTGGACTGGCGGGTGCCCTGTGGGTGGCGCTGACGACATTGAGAGACCTGTTCTCACGGCTGTCTAAAAATCTGAAGTTACCGTTGGCCTATCTCGGTATGATTATCGCGCATCTCGGTGTTGCGGTCTTTGTTGCCGGTGTTACCGTCACCATGAGTTACAGCGAAGAAAAAGATCTGCGGATGGAGCCAGGCAGCAGCTATAACATCGCCGGTTATGACTTCCATTTCCAGGGCGTGCGTATCGTTCAGGGGCCTAACTACAAGGCGAGCGAAGCCGTGATCGAAGTCTGGAAAGACGGAAACAAATCCGGTGAGCTGTTCCCGCAAAAAAGGACATATACCGGTAAGAGTAATCCGATGACCGATGCGTCTATCGATAAAACATTATTCCGTGATCTTTATGCTGCGCTCGGAGAAGAACTTGAAGGTGGTGCATGGAGTATGCGGGTCTATTATAAACCGATGATCCGCTGGATATGGCTGGGCTGTATCTTCATGACCATCGGCGGTGTACTGGCTGTCAGCGACCGGCGTTATCGTCAGACGGCAACCGCAAAACTACGTAAGGATGCGCCTGAAACACCGGCGGCAGCCAATGCCTAGGGAATCTCTGAGCAAGTTCATTATGTCCCTGCGTAGCCTGAAGCATTCATCTGCTGCATCGATCACTATGATCAGGCCGAACAGATACAGTATCAACGTTACAGTTATAGATTGAATCATTATGGAAACTAAACAGCCTACGACCCTGCGTCGTTTTATGCCGCTTATCATTTTTACGGCATTGGTGGTATTGCTGGGCATAGGGCTCACGTTAAATCCGCGTATGGTGCCGTCTCCTTTTATCGGCAAACCGGCACCGGCATTTGAGCTGCCGCTGTTACTGCAGCAGGGAAATTTTTCAGAAGAAGATTTCAAGGGCCACGTTACATTATTTAATGTCTGGGCGAGCTGGTGTTTTGCCTGCCGTCAGGAGCACGAGGTCGTTAAGTACCTGAGCAGTAATGGGGTACGCATCATCGGCATGAATTACAAAGACGAGTCCGATGATGCCAAAGCCTGGCTGGTCAGACTGGGTAACCCGTATCAGGCGATCGCCACCGACCTCGATGGCAAGGTCGGTATCGACTGGGGCGTGTATGGCGCACCGGAAACATTTTTAGTCGACCAGGACGGCATCATCCGTCACAAAGTGATCGGCCCCCTGTCGAGCGTCGAAAATATGCAGGACCTGCTAGAGGTCTCTACAGAGCAGGGTTTTGATGCACTGTCAGGCGTTTTGAAAACGATCATCAAAAAGATGGAAAAATAACCGATTGAAATTTACCTATAGATTTTCTTATGAATAGATCATTGTCGTTATTGTTGTCGTTGAAACTGGGTATGCAGGCGGGTCTGCTGGCAGGCTTACTGCTCTTGACCGGTTACTCTGCTGCTGCGCCGATAGAAACTTTTAAATTTGATTCGCCGGAAAAAGAAAAGATTTTTCATAAGCTGAGCGAAGAGCTGCGCTGCCTGGTCTGTCAGAATCAGAACGTCGCCGAATCCAATGCTGATCTGGCAAAGGATCTGCGTCAGCAGATCTACGATATGCTGTCCGAAGGAAAAACGGAAGATGAGATCGTCGAATACATGGTGCAGCGCTATGGCGATTATGTACTGTATCGGCCACCGATGAAACCGATGACCTGGCTGTTATGGTTTGGTCCTGTAATCGGCTTCTTCTTCGGCCTGTTTTTTGTCATGCGTTTTATGAAAGCGCAATCGGGTAGTAAGCAGCCGCAGGCGTTGAGTGAAAAAGAGATCGAGCGTATCAAGAACCTGCATGCTGAACAGGATGGGAAATAATAGATGAATATAGTGTTCTGGGGATTGCTGATCCTGATGTTGCTGGTGGCGATCGCTGCGCTGGTCTACCCGTTATTGAATGCACGGCAGCAGTCATCGCTGGCGTACAAGGACAGTAACCTGGCGATCAATGATGAAAAAGTTAAAGAGCTGGATCAGGATCTTGAAGAAGGTCGTATCGATCAGGCGTTTTATAAAGCGGCACGTGACGAACTGGATAGGGAGCTACTGATCGACATCCCTGATGTGACATCAGAGAATGCTTCGCAGCATTACGTCAGTGCTGCCAAACGCCATCCTGCTCTGGCCCTGTCGATCAGTGTCTTTGTGCCGATGCTGGCGTTGCTGCTCTATCTCGAGCTGGGCATGCACGCTGCCAGTGAGGATGACTTTGTTGCTGGACAGCAACAGGAGGAGCAGTCTCAGCAACCGCCATCTATAGAGGTGATGACACAGCGCCTTGAAGAACGCATCAATGAAAATGGCGGCACCTCGGAAGACTGGACCATGTTAGCAAGAGCGCATAAATATCTTGGTCAGAACGGGCTGGCTGCAAAATCATTCAAGGTGGCGCTGGAGCAGGACGAAAATAATGCGCAGCTGATGCTGGAACTTGCCGAGGTACTGGCCTTGAGTAAAGGCAGTGTGTTTGATGATGAATCGCGGGCGCTGGTAATGCGGGCTTATGCGCTGGAGCCGGGCAACGCCAATGTATTGTGGTTTGCCGGTGTTGCAGAGTTTCAATATGGCAATTATCATCAGGCGATCGAGCACCTGTTAACATTATTGCCGCTGACAGGCGGTGAGGAAGATATAATGAAGTCGGTGGTCAGCATCATCGGGCAGTCGCGACAGAAGCTGATTGATGCCGGTGAAGAGATGCCGGCGCTGGAAGTTATGTTAGCACCGGTGATCGAAGTCGCCAGGAAAAATGCCGCGGTACGTGAAGCTGCGTCCAATGTCGCGAGCACACCCGCTGCCGCCGCACGGAATGATGATACGGGCAGCAGAACCGGCGCAGCAGAACCGGGGCCTGCGCGACAGATACAGGTGGCCGTAGACATCGCGGATGAGGTCCGTCAGAAATTTGCTGCAGACGATGTCGTATTTGTCTATGCTAAAGCAAAACAGGGGCCGCGTATGCCACTGGCTGCGCAGCGCATAAAGCTTGCCGATCTGCCGGCCACGGTGACACTGGATGACAGCATGGCGATGGTCGAGGGCATGAACTTGAGCGCTTTTGCGCAACTGGTTATCTCGGCCCGGGTGACGAAGACCGGTTCTGCCATAGCGCAGAGCGGGGATTTTATCGGTCAGCTTGATGTGGATGCTAAAAATGCTGCGTCGTTGTTGAGTATTACCATCGATAGTCCGGTACCATAAGCCCGGCTGCCTTAATTCCTGAAACATATAATAAAGATATTAGAAAAAAATATTAGAAACGGAGATGTTATGAAAAGACTGTTTATATTCGTACTGCTGATGATGAATGCAGTTCTGTTACAGGCCGCAGATTTTAAAGAGGGTGTTAACTACAAAACCCTGCCGCAGCAGAGTACCAGCACCGGTGACAAGATCGAAGTGCTCGAGTTCTTCTGGTATGGCTGTCCGCACTGTTACAGTTTCGAGCCGTACCTGGACAAGTGGAAGAAGACCATGCCGGCCAATGTCGAGGTCATCCGGGTGCCAGCGATCTTCCGTCCGAACTGGGAAGAGCAGGCCCGTGCTTATTATGCATTGAGTAATATGGGTGTTATCGAAGACGTTCACGGCAAGATATTCGCGGCGGTCCATAAAGACAAGAAACGGTTAAATGATCTTGGCCAGATCGCAGATTTCGTTTCTTCCCTCGGCGTCGATCGTAAAAAATTCCTGGAAGAAGCGAAATCCTTTGCCGTCGATGGCATGGTGAGAAAGGCGAAAAAGAGACAGGTCGGCTATAAGATTCAAGGCGTGCCTTCGGTCGCGATCAATGGAAAATACCTCAGCAGCGGTTCGATGTCAGGCTCGTATGACAACCTGATCAAGATCATCGATTATCTGATCGAAAAAGAAACCAAAAAATAAGCTGAAAGACGGCGATGATGCCCGTCTCGCTTCATTACTGTGCCCTTAACGGCTTTGTATAGTAATAACGGTATAATGGTCTATATTGAAAGGACTATATAGCGAGATAACATTGCCACTGCTGATGACCCCGGATATTTTGTCCACAGTACGAGTCAGAGGCTAACAATATTAGGAGATAAAAAATGAATATGAGCACTGTAAAATCAGGACTAGGCATAGCCATCTTTTCACTGCTGCTGAGCGCATGTGGTTCAGATGAAGTAAAAACAGCAGCACCTGATTGTGTGTTCCCGGATGCACCAGCAAGCTCGGCTCCCGGCTGGATATGTGATGAGCCGGTACCGGGTATCGAAGTGTCTGCTGTCGGTGTTGCAGAGAAATCAGCTGCCGGTCACAGTTTCATGAAGAATATGGCGGCCACCGATGCGCGCGTACAGTTAGCGCAGTCGATGAAAGTGCATGTTCAGAACATGGTCAAACAATATGCTGAGACGACCGGCGCAGCTGACAGCGAAACCGTCGACAAGGTGAATACTTCTGTGACCAAGCAGATCACCGATGAGACACTGGTCGGCACGAAAGTATTTAAAACCCGTACCAGCCCGAATGGCACTCTGTATGTGTTGTTAGGAATGGATGCGAGTATCGCTGCACAGGTAACTGAAAACGCACTGAAGACCAGTATGAATAATGAGCAGGCATTGTGGCAGCAGTTTAAAGCACAGAAAGCCCAGGATGAACTGGCGGCTGATATCGCCAATATGAAAAGATAGTCATTAGCTGTCGATCATCAGAGACGAGCCGTCAGATGTAGGCTGTTCGAAAAAACCGGTTTCCCGTCTGGGGGCCGGTTTTTTTATGTCTGCTGCTGTCACCTGGGCCCGTGGATGTGCTAGATATCCCACAGAGAGAAATTATGAAGATTAAATACCTGCTTACTGCAAGCTTCGGATTTGGTTTAACCTTTTATGTTGCAGCAACGTCGGCCAATGCAGATTTTCAGCAGTGGATGCAGCAGCAGTCACAAGGAGTGGCGGCGCAGAAGAAAGAGTTCCAGGATTATAGAGATAAGCGGGATAAGGAATTCACTGTATTTTTAAAAGCGCACTGGACGGCCATTGATCTGCTGAAAGGCAAGGTGCGAGATGAAGCGCCGAAACCGGACATAATGCCGGTAGCCTCGCCGGAGCTGCCAGAGCCAATGTCCAGCAAACCGGATGAACCGCCAGTAGTCGTGGTGGTGCCGGAGCCAGAGCCTGTACAGCAAGAGCCCGTACAACCAGGGGCAGCTAAAAAACCGGTGCCGCTCCCATCGGCAGCAGTACCAGAGGGGAAACGGCTGGATATCAATTTCTACGGTAAACAGCTGCGTTTCTATTATGATGCACGTCTCGATCAGCGGTTGATCCGTCAGATCGATAAAAATGCGGTCAGTGATTACTGGTCTGCATTAAGTCGCAGTGATTATGATGGTCTTCTGGAGCAACTGGCGGCTGAAAAGAACGCGTTGCAGTTGAATGACTGGGCCTATGCCTCGCTGGTTAACACGCTGGCGCTGGCGATCAATCATCATAAAAAAAATGAAGCGGCACTGCTGAGCTGGTTCCTGCTCGCCAAGTCAGGCTATAAAGCGCGCATCGCTTATGACGATGCATCGATATATCTGCTAGTGCCGTCGCGCCAGGAGATGTTCGAAGTTTCATATTTCACCTTTAGCGGTACACGTTACTACGCGATATCCTTTGATGGCAAAAAGCAGCGATTTGGCCGGGTATTCACCTACGACAGTGAATATCCGGGTGCCAGCAAAGAATTTGATATGCGGGTAACCCCGGTGGTCGCATCGAATGGCAAGTCTGAACGCAGGCATCTGTCGTTCGAGTTCGAGAGAAAAAAATACAATGTCGATGTGAGCTATGACCGTGGCCGCGTAAAGTTTTTTGACAGCTACCCGCAGCTCGATCTGGATCTGTATTTCGGTTCCGGTGTCTATAAAGTAACCGCAACACCGCTGCAGAAACAGCTGGCGGCTTATATGAAAGGCATGTCCGAGCAGCAGGCAGTAAATTTTTTATTACGTTTCGTGCAAACTGCTTTAAAATACGAAACCGATGAGCAGCAATTCGGCGAAGAGAATTACCTGTTCCCGGAAGAGACCCTGTTCTACCCTTATTCAGACTGCGAAGATCGTGCCATACTTTTTTCCTGGCTGGTGCAGAGTCTGTTGAAACTCGATGTGGTCGGGCTGGACTATCCCGGTCATATCGCCACTGCAGTTAATCTTCACAGCAGAGCAGCCGGTGACAGTATTACTTATAAGGGCAAGCATTACGTGGTGGCCGATCCGACGTATATCAATGCCACCATCGGCATGACGATGCCTGACCTGAAACAATATCAACCTGAAGTTATTGCATACTAAAAAATGTTCGATGCAAAAATATATAATGAAGGTAGCCTGATCGTTGGCAAGATGAGCGGCGATATCGAGCTGCAGAGTTTTATCAATGGTATCTTCTGGCAGATCGACAGCAGGAATGTCGGCGAAGTGCGCGATGGCTTCTCACAGCTGTATTACGATGATGACGTGCAGAGTGTCGCTGTCACCGAAGATGACATCAGGCGCATCGCAGAGATAAACACCGGTATCGGTATCAACGTAGGAAAGTTTCGTACCGCACTGGTATTACGCCATCCTGAGGTGATCCGGCTGGCCATGATCCATCAGGCGTTGGCCAAAGAGCATGGTTTTGAAGTTGAAATATTCACCAGTCTTGAAGAAGGTTTCGCCTGGATCGGACATGAAAATCCGGAACCGGAAATCATTCGGATTTAGCAAAACAGCAGCGTTAAGTGTCAGTGGCTGTTATTGACACATAGACGACATCCACAAGGATTAAAAACCTTCACCGCCGAGGCGCAGAGACGCCGAGGAAAAGCTTTTAGTTTTCGTAGGGTGGGCAC
>JADFWE010000200.1 GCA_015222915.1 Pseudomonadota bacterium
GTCTTTGGTCTTTGGTCTTTGGTCTTTGGTCTTTGGTCTTTGGTCTTTGGTCTTTGGTCTTTGGTCTTTGGTCATTTTTCATTTTTCATTTTTCATTTTTCATTTTTCATTTTTCATTTTTCACTGCATTATTGGCCACAACCCGATAACGGGGTTTACTGCTTTTCGAATCATCACCAGCAGATTGGACAAGCGGCACTATACGATACTCAAACTTACAGCCCATCGCTTCAGCCGCCCTTTCCATCATCTTCAAGGTTACCGCACCACGTGACTCATCTCTCTCCATCACAGACACCCGCGCGGGACTGACGTTCAACTTCTCGGCCAGCTGAAACCCCTTTAAACCCTGTTTTTTTCGCATCGTGCGAATCCAGTCGAAATCACTCATAATTAGTTATTAATGAATTTATTAATAATTAATATATACATTAATAAAATGCTCAAGGCAAGAAAAAACCAAATATATCTATTTGGTTTTTAAACTTACTTTCCGCAAATGAACGCTAATACTGTAAAAACTATAATAATTTCTATTTGCGTTAATCAGCGTTCATTTGAGGGGATCCATTATTAATCCAGCACATGTGAAACCAGGCCATCGGCCAGTTTCGGCTCAAACCAGGTTGATTTAGGCGGCATCACCTCGCCGGCATCGGCGACTGCCATCAGCGCTTCCATACTGGTTGGATACAGTGAAAAAGCGATCGCCATCTCACCACTGTCCACCCGTTTTTCCAGCTCGCCCAGACCACGGATACCGCCGACGAAGTCGATGCGGTTATCGGTGCGCGGATCGGAGATACCCAGTACCGGCTCGATCAGGTTATTTGCCAGCAGACTGACATCGAGAGACGCCACAGGGTCATTTGGCACCAGTTCAGAATTAATGTTCAGGCGATACCACTGGCCATCGAGATACATGCCGAACTCTGTTACTTTCGCCGGTCTAACCGCGGACGACTCTTCTGTCACGGTAAAGGCAGATTTCACTTTTTCCAGTAGCTTATCTTTACTGAGGCCGTTGAGATCGGTTATCACACGGTTGTAATCCAGGATATTCATCTGGTTGTGCGGGTAGATTACCGACAGGAAGTAATCGCTGCTCTGATTGCCGTCACCCTCACTCAGCGCATGACTTTTGGCCACGCGCGATGCAGAAGCTGAACGGTGATGACCATCAGCGATATAGATAGCATCCATGGCTTCGAAACCGGCACTGATCTTTTCGATAGTGGCATCATCATCGATTTTCCAGAATGTATGCTGTACACCATCATCGGCCGTGACGTCGACCAGCGCTGCCTGTTTCGTCGTTTCTTCCAGGACAGCATCCATATCCGCCTGTGATTTATAAGCCAGCAACACCGGCCCGGTCTGCGCATTTAATGCCTCGATCTGGCGCACACGGTCATCTTCTTTTGCCGGGCGGGTAAACTCGTGTTTGCGAACACGGTTTATATCGTAGTCGGCTACCGATGCAACCGCCACCAGCCCCACCTGCGAGTGGCCGTCCATGATCAGTCGGTAGACGTAATAACAGGGTTTGTCCTCACGCATCAGGATACCTTCGGCCATCATCTTCCGCAGGTTCTCTGCAGACTTGGCGTAGACACTTGGCTCATAAGGATCGGTACCTTCCGGCAGGTCTATCTCAGCTTTGGAGATGTGCAGGAAGCTCCATGGCCTGCCGGCAGCACGTTCACGCGCCTCTGCAGAATTTAAAACATCATAAGGCGGTGCCACGACTTCTTCAGCACGCTCGGGAACCGGACGCAAGCCGGCAAAAGGTTTAATCAGGGACATGATATTCTCGCTAAATTTTATGACCGAATTTTGGTCAGGGAATTATACAGCATCTTCAGCTGGCAGATACCAGGCAAAAGCCTCACCTTCGGCAAAACATGAGTAGAACTCCGGGCTATAAAAACTTATGAGAAGACTGCAGCATAAATTTTCTGCCTATCGATATAAACCATGCCCTCTGGATATACCGTTAGACCTGAAGTTGACTTAAACACCAGCTAAGGGGGCAGGATTGTCGATACTTAGCCCAGCTTCGGTATCACAGCTCTCCTCAGTGGTTTTATCGCCAGAAAGATCAGCAGAAATGCACTTATCCAGGAAACAAGCTCAGGTAACATAGCGTGCGTTTCTCCGATCCTCGCTTCTACCTGCCAGCGTTGTGATAGCAACAACCATTCCAGCAACAGCCCCATCATCAGACTGAAGAAAGATAAACCTGCCAGATAGATAATGGTCACTTTCAGGCCGAGTTCATTCTTAAGCAGTGCAAAACTGGCGATATTGGTTGCCGGACCGACCAGCAGAAAAACCAGGACCGCACCGGGAGAAACGCCGGCCAGTAATAATCCGGTAGCCACCGGCGTCGATGCTACTGCACATATATACATCGGTATACCGACCACCAGCATGACCAGCATGGCAGTCAGGCCACCACCCCACTGTGCCAGCCAGTCAGGCGGAATAAAGGTAATCATCACACCGGCCAGAGCGATACCGATAAACAGCCATTTTGATATATCATCGAGCAACTCGGCACCGGCATACCTGAGGGCCAGCAGTACTTTTGAAGCGGTCTTCTCTGAAACCTGATCGCTGTCACCGCTACAACAACTGTAAGCACTGCCAGAAGCACCACCAGAAACGCTAGCAGAATCGTTGCCTTTCTCATTGCCAGTATCATTACCTGAACAGCAGGAAGCTTCATACGCTTCTGGTTTCGCAACACAGCATGATGATGCCGGCGTTCCTTCTGACTTCTCTGTGGCACAGCAGCTTGCTACCGTATCGCTTGATTTAGCCGGAACCGCTGTATCAGAAACGAGTGTAGTTAGCAGGCCGGTACCAACAGCGTTAACCAAAGCAGCAACAGGCCGGTAAACCGCCATCACCGGCCCCATCAGCGCGTAGGTGACCGCGACTGAATCTACGCTGGTTTCCGGGGTCGAAATCAAAAAAGAGACCGTGGCTTCTTTTGATGCCCCGGCTCTATGCAGACCAATAGCAGCAGGCAGAACACCGCAGGAGCATAAGGGCAGCGGCGCACCGACCAGCGCGGCCCGCATGATGGCGCCAAGACCGTGGCCGCCAACCCAGCGTTTCATGGTATCCTCGGAAATAAAGGCTTTGATAACGCCGGCAGCGAGCAGACCGATCATCAGCCAGAAGGCAGTATCGAGATAAACCAGCCAGATATTGGCCAGCGTGTTGCTGAATAAATCCAGAATCATGCGCTTAAGTATATGGTCTTATCGAAGAATTAACAAAACCGTCAGATTACAAAAACAGGGGAAAACCAGTTCAGCCCGATAACAGCGGCTGATCTTCCCTTAAAAAACTATAGAGATAACGTATGTTCAGCATTGTCCCGCTTCTCCTCGTCATCGGCAGTATGCAGCCGGTTCCACCCGTCATCGTAAAGACACCCAATCTCGAGATCGTCTTCGTCGCCAGAACCGCCAACCAGATGGGTTCTTTTTATGAAGCGCGCGGTTTCCCCCAAAATATGCGCGACGTTATCAAAAAACAATGTTTCATCACCGTTGGCATCCAGAACAACAGTGATAAAAAGATATGGCTTGATCTTTCCGACTGGAAGTTTTCTGCGGCTGGAAAGCCGATCAAACGCGACCACCGGGACGTATGGAAACAGCGCTGGCAGGCGATGGGCATACCACTGAGCAAACAATCGACCTTCCGCTGGACGCTGATACCGGAACAGCTGGACTATCTGCCACACGAGCACGAAGGCGGCAATATCGTTTTACCGTTCACCCAGGACAGCATCAGCCTTACCGCCACCTTCGCCACCGGTGAAGATAAACAGGGTGAAAAGATCATTATCAAAACCGACAAACTATTTTGCGCGGAAGATGAACAATGAAAAGCCTGAACAGAACATTCACACTATTCATCCTGCTGCTTAGTTTCTTCGTCGCAGAAACACCCGCCGCCAGCGAAGTAAAAGTACCCTTCGGAATCCGCAGCTACGATATCGGTGCTGCGCAGGACTTCACCTTAAAGGATATCGATGGTGATGCGTTCGAGTTTAAAAACACAAGAGGCCACTGGGTCTTCCTTCACTTCTGGGCAAGCTGGTGCGGGCCATGCAAGGAAGAGATGCCGATGATACAAAAAATGGCCGATCAGCTGCAGAGCAAAAAGTTTCAGGTCGTCATGATCAATACTGCAGAAGATGAAGACACCGTGTTCGAGTTTCTGAGCACCATCGACGTTGAACTGAACAGCTTACTGGATGCTGATGGCCTGGTAACGGAAGAATGGAAGCCCCGCGGCCTGCCGACGACCTTTCTGATCGACCCGAGCGGTAAAGTAAAATATCAGGCGATCGGTGGACGTGAGTGGCATCAACCTGAGTATATAAAATTTCTTAAAGAACTTTTAATTTCCACAGATAGACAGAGATAGACAGAGATAGACAGAGATAGAGAATGGAAGTTATAAGTTTCATGTTGTAAGTTTTAAGTTGTAAACCAGAAACAAAAAACAAGGCAAATATTTGCCTTAACCGACGTTATTTATGGGGAATTTTCTTACTTATAACTTACAACATAAAACTTAAAACATCTCATCTGTAGAAAAATTAAAACACCATCTCCATAAATTCCCGTCTTGTTCGTTTTTTCAGATCACGATTAATCTGATACTTAATATGGCTATCCATATCACCATCCTCGATCTGCTGACGATCAAGCTTTATACCCCACATAGGATTTACCCGGTTCGGCAAAAATGAATACCGCACATCCATGATCATCTCAGGATCACGGGTATCCACCGCCAGAAAATCATCGGAGAACCAGCGGAAGCGTTCGATATCCCTGGCCTGCTGGCTGTTTTCAGGCAGCCACGAGAAATCCCTCCGCACGTCCAGTTTTTGTATCGAGGTACCGGTAATAAATTTCACATCGACCAATAGCTGAACCGCGTCCACATAATAACGCCCGTCATATTCATAGATCAGTTTCCATACATGACGATTACCGAAGCTGGGTTTCACCTGTAGACGCTCGATATGGTGACCACGCTGTTCTGCCAGTGTATATACAGCCTGTTCGGCTCGCTGATGCTGAATGATTCCCAGCGACAGATATAGAACCGCATAAAAAAAACCTAGCCGTGCCAGAAGGACCTTGCGTTTAAAAGCAGCCAGAGAGATAAAGATCACTACCGGCAAGGTGAACAACGGGTCAATAATCGACACTGTGCTCCAGGCCACACGAACATCAGAAAATGGCCAGAACAGCTGCGTACCATAGGATGTACAGGCATCCATCAAACCATGTGTCGCGTACCCGAGGAAGGCGAACAGATAGACCTGTTTAAAGCCCAGCTTTTTTCTGGCAAAGGGGTAAAACAACAGGGCACACAATAAAGCACCCACGGGGATAAAGATCAGTGAATGGCTGAACTGGCGGTGGAATTCAAAAAATAACAATGGGTCCTGCGGCGACTGGATCAGTATATCGAGATCCGGCGCCATGCCCGCCAGCGCGCCGATTATCAGCGCATAAAACTGCTTTGATCTGTCGCCGGCAAATGACTGGGAGAGACTGGCACCAAAGGCGGCTTGTGAAACTGGATCCATATCTTTTTTTAAGAGGTCGTTTGTTCTTGGTCGTTCGTCTAAAGACTAAAGACCAATAACTAACGACCAATGATTTCTATTCATTATTGATTATTTAAAGAATATTACAGGAAAACTATAATACGCACCCTGAAAACAGACGATCCTTATTATGACGGAAAAAGAATTTACTGAGATATCACTAACCGTGGGCCTCACCCTCGGTATCAGCTATATGCTGTTTATCGTCTATAAACTGGCCGAGGAATCCAAGGCCGGCAAATACGGCATGATGATCCTGTTCGTCGGACTGGGGCTTGGCATCTTCGGCTTCGTCGCTAAATATTTCATCAAGATGTACCTGGCTAGTCAACTTAACTAGTTCGCTTATCTCGCCCACTCAACTGACCAACTCTGTCCGTTTTACTTCCCGCACTGCTGAATCAGTTAGGCAATATCGACGAGTCGATAAAATAATGCTATCGACCAGAAAAGCAATATCTTCCGCAAATGAACGCGGAAGATCTAGAAGCTTCTGACTACCTCTTAGTATCGGTTACAGACACTCAGGAGAATAACTTACTGCGGCTTATGATCCACCTGTCCATGGTCCATAGCACTGTGCATCATCGCGCTATGCTGTGCCTGATCATGCTGCATCTGGTCATGTGGCATCTGACCATGCATATGGTGACCGCCACTCAACACTTTCAACAGGATCATCATGCCAAAAGCCATCAGCAGAACACCGGCTATATAGCGTGTCCATCGATGGCGGGTAAAATACTGCAGACGTTCTGCGAAGCTGCCCATTAACAGCAGCATAGGTAGTGTACCGGCACCAAAGGCCAGCATCAGCATCGCACTGTCGAGAGCATTGCCTGCCGTTGCGGCCCAGGCCAGCGTACTATAGACCAGGCCACAGGGCAGCCAGCCCCAGAAGAACCCCAGCGCCAATGCCTGAGACGGCGATTTGACCGGCATAAAACGCCGGCCTATCGGCTCGATACGCTTCCACAGGTGGCTACCGAGGCGCTCCAGTGGCGCCATAGTCTGCAGCCAGCCGCCGATATAGATGCCAAGCGCCACCATGAACAGACCACCGATAAAACCGCCGATGGGAAAATTGCCCATCTTGAAAACGCCGCTTAGCGTATCGGTCAGCAGACCCAGCAGCAGACCGGCCAGAGTATAACTAAGCAGCCTGCCACTGTTATAAGTGAGCAGATAGGGAAGTAATTTAACAGGTGAACGACGTGTCGATTCCGGCAGCCCCATGGTTAAGGCGCCAACGATACCGCCGCACATACCGATGCAATGTGTCGACCCCAGCAGTCCCACCATGAAAGCAGCGAGCAGTGTTAACTCAACGGTCATATCAGGATTCCGCTACAACATTATCTGCATTGTTCACTATACACCGGGGCATTGCCTGATCCGTATCTGCGGTATTACGCAGATGGTTTGCCATGGCTGCCAGCTCGTCGATTAATTCCTCACGGAGTTGTGAGGTGATAGCAAGTTCATCCGCGGCACGCTGCGCACACAGCATCCACTGGTCACGTTCCTGATTACCGATCTCGAAACGCAGATGCTTGCGGCGCAGGCGCGGATGACCGAAGGCTTCCATATACAGCGGCGGGCCGCCCAGCATACCGCTTAGAAACATGAAAACTCGATCGCGGGTATGAGACAGTTCCTGGGCATGCATATTTCTTATCGATTCGACTTCAGGCAATACTTCCATAAAGCCATAGAGTTTAGCGACAAAGTCTTTCAACACCGGTTCGCCGCCGAGGCGATGATATAAGCTTTCTACTGATGAAGCTGGTACTGAAGCCATAGTTTTTCTCGCCTCTATTGCCGAACAGGGTTCATTCAAACGAACCCGCTCCTGTGATTGACTTAAGAAAATATGGCTATCAGTCGGTTAAAACTTTTTCCGTAGTGGAACGTCCATTGGCTGTTTGATGGACACCGCACCGCGCAGATCGCCGGCTTTATAGTTGCGTGCCTGATCAAAAGGATACTGTTTATCCAGCTCTGCTTTTACTGCTTCAGATATCTGCTCACCACTGCCATGACAGGCCAGGCATATCGGCTGCATAGCCAACGGTTTCATGAAGCGGAAATATGATTTTCCAGCTTCTTCAACAACTTCGGCCTTAGACATCTCTGAGTATTTCTCACCGGCCCTGGCACGTGCCTCGAAATCAGACAGTACCTTCTGTTCCCAGGTATCGGCCGAACCGAGCAGCGTATTTCGCGGTTTAGCACTGACACGGGTTACTCGCCAGCCATTTTCCAGTGACAGTTCACCGGCGATCTGCGGTGCCACATCTTTACACACGGCAATCGCCTGTAGCGGCCCGTTTGATTTCATCTCGGATTTAAGGTGGGAGCCCAGCTGTTTCAGCAACTGCTGAGTGACCTGTTTGGCCGCCTGCTCCCGCGCAGCAGTATCATTCAGCTGCTCAGCCGAAGACGGCCCAGCAGCACCGGCAGATACTGAAAATAAAGAAATAAAGAGAAGAGCCAGATAACGAAGTATCGGCAATCGAAACGAAAGTAATCTTGAATCAAACATGACAATATCCTAATCAGTTAACAATCACACTATTATATTAGAAATAACTAATATAGTCTTTGACAAATATCATACTCCGGTTATGACCCGACATCACGTTTTTATAAAAAAGCGGGAGGATTCAAGGTGTTGAAGGTGATTTCAACCGGAGATAACGGCTTTCAAGCCTTCTATGTCCAGAATATAATGGTTATAGGTAATCTCTTTCATCAAACCCGTGCGCTTGAAATCCGAGATGGTTCGACTGGCTGTTTCGACAGTAATACTCAAGATCGAGCCGATATCTTCCCTGCTCAATAAAAAGCACTCCCTACTGTCCTTATCCATGATCTGAAGCAGTAGGCCTGCCATGCGTTTTTTTGCCGAACCAGTCGATAGTTCCGTCAGCCAGGTATCGGCATCAGTGACCGCTTTATGCCAGCGTGCCATCAGATCTTTGTGCAATACCGGATTCGTATGACTCAGGCGAAGGATATCAGACACAGGATAACGACACAGTTTCGTGGTTTTCAGGATAAGCGCCTCATGCTCATACTGCGGAGTGACCAGCAATTCGAGCCCTAAGACATCGGCATCACACATCAGGCGCACGATACGCTGCGAGCCGTCAGGCAGATAGCGCACCAGTTTTATCAGGCCGTGGCGCAGGGTATACAGGTACTTCCCGGTATCACCGGCCTTATACAGCACCGCTCCCGGAGGCATCGTGACCTGCTCTACCGGCTGGTGAATCGATTCGAAGTCATCTTCGGTCAAGCCGCTGAACAGGGCCGATTTTCTGACAGAGCAGTTCAGGCAGTCCGCGTCACCGCTCCACGCCTGGGCTATTGTTATCCGTTTAGTCAAAGTTCTCCCCTGCCAGATAGTTGTAGAAAATTAGATATAAAATATATGGAATGAATACTACTCTTTTAACGCACGTATGAGTAAGCACACTTGATATATCTCAAATTTTTAGTCGATACCCATAGTAACCGAATTTTTCCAGCAGCTGGCGTGCATCCTCACCATAGCGTTTGACCCATTGTTGGCGCACCATCGGCGAGATTCAAATACCAGATTGCAGCTGTTTTTCCAGTCGAGCAAGGCCGTCGTCAGAGATCCTGTGTCACGTGAAACACCGGGGCCGGGTTTGTTTTTCATACTAAAATCATCGTTTTTTAATGACGTAAGGCGGCTTACGGCAACAAGCGGACATAGAGATAAAACCATTTCTCTCGCAAAGGCGCAAAGATCGCCAAGAAAGAAAAAAGACTATTATGGTGTCATCCTGAGCGTAGCAGAGCGAAGCCGAAGGATCTTGAAGCTCGAATATTCAACTAAAGCCTAAGATCCTTCGATCTCCACTGCGTTACACTCAGGATGACACTAAATATGGTTGTTTTTACCTTAGCGATCTTTGCGCCTTTGCGAGAATTAATTTTTAGCCTTTAAGTCTGCCTTGTGTCATTACCAGAACCACCAGCCCGAATTCAGTTCGTCCTCACACTTCTTCAACTGCCCGGCATATTTCCGTGCGTTTTTGTCTACCTTGATGGCGACTTTTTTGAGCCACGGCTTCTTGTTGTAGGTTTTCCGTTTAAAACCGCCGTGGCCTTCATGATAGGCAAGGTACTGATTTTTCGCATCCCACTTCGATACCTTGAACAGATCATGTGTCTTCTTTCCATACCAGCCGATAAAGTCGACCGCATCAGCAAAATCGTCACGGTCTGCTCCCCAGTTACGGGTCGATTTTATGTACCAGTCCCAGGTGTCATCCTTCACCTGTGCATAACCGTATGCCGATGACTTACGCCCGATAGGGATGATCCATAAAAAATACTCCATCTCGGTTTCGGCGTCATGTTTAAAACTGGACTCCTGATGGATGATCGCCATCTGCACCTGAATCGGCACTCCCCAACGCTCGAAGCTGTCTTTGGAATCATCATACCAGTCATCTTTTTCTTCGAAGATATCACAGATATTATCGATGTTTTTTGGCGGCGAAGTTGAACAGCCGACCAGAAATGCGAAATTTATTATTATGAAAAGTTTTAGCATACGAAAATACAGTTGGCAGTCATCAGTAGGCAGTTTGCAGTTAAAAGAAAAAACAATCCATAAGAATCTTCATACTGATGTGTTTACTGTTCGCCATCCCAGCATGTTTGTGACCGGGATCCATATAATGTTCGAAACCTGGATACCGGATAAAAGCACGCCGGTATGACAGGTAATATACTGTGTCTGTTAACTGCTAACTGATGACTGCACACTGCCAACTTTCTTTTTAGGCCAGAACGCATCAAGCACTCTTAATACCGTCACCA
>JADFWE010000201.1 GCA_015222915.1 Pseudomonadota bacterium
CGTTGTTACATATGAAATATTGTTTTTCTCGGCGTCTCTGCGCCTCGGCGGTGAATAATCTTTTGACTGTCCGCTTCTGGCCGGTAGCACGCCTTCAGCGGCTTACCGCGCAAGCCTAATGCGCTTCGTCCCAGTTATCGCCGATACCGATATCGACCACCAGTGGTACTTTCAGGTCTGCGGCCTGCTCCATCTCGATCCTCAGCAGATCTGCCAGTGTTTCGACATCTTTTTCCAGTACTTCGACCACCAGTTCGTCGTGTACCTGCATCACTACTTTCGCATCGATATTGCTGTTTTTCAGCGCAGCATCGACACTGATCATGGCGCGTTTGATGATGTCAGCAGCAGTGCCCTGCATGGGAGCATTGATAGCGGTGCGCTCGGCGTACTGGCGGCGCTGGCCGTTTCTGGCATTGATCTCCGGCAGATATAAACGACGACCATAGACAGTTTCTACATAACCTTTCTCTCTGGCCAGCTCACGGGTTTTATCCATATAGTCTTTCACTCCCGGATACCGCGCAAAATAGACATCGATATAGTCCTGCGCCTCATAACGCCCGATGTTCAACTGTTTGGCCAGGCCGAATGCAGACATGCCATAGATCAGACCGAAGTTGATGGCTTTCGCTGCACGCCGCTGCTCTTTTTCGACTTCATCCAGCGGCACACCAAAAACTTCTGACGCCGTGGCGCTGTGTACATCGATACCATCGGAGAAAGCTTTCAACAGATTTTCATCTTCAGACAGGTGCGCCATGATCCGCAGCTCGACCTGCGAGTAGTCGGCAGCCAGCATCTTGTAACCATCGGGGGCGACGAATGCCTGCCGGATACGGCGGCCTTCTTCACTGCGTATCGGAATATTCTGCAGGTTGGGATCAGTGGAAGACAGCCGTCCGGTCGCCGCCACGGTCTGGTTATAAGACGTATGCACCCTTCCAGTCTTCTCGTTGATCTGCAGCGGCAGCTTGTCGGTATAGGTCGACTTTAATTTACTGACACTGCGATGCTCCAGGATGATCTTCGGTAGGACATAATCGACCGCCAGCTCCTGCAAAACATCTTCTGCCGTGGAATACTGCCCGGTTTTGGTTTTTTTCTTTGCCGGTATCTCGAGTTTATCGAACAGGATACTGCCCAGCTGCTTGGGCGATGCCAGGTTAAATGTTTCGCCGGCTTCATCATAGGCCTGTTGCTCCAGCTCTTTCATGCGCATCGCCAGCTGTCCGCTCTGCTCCTTCAACATGGCCACATCGACCAGCACACCGTTGCGCTCTATCTTCAACAGCACCGTTAATAACGGCAGCTCTATATCTTCATACACGCTTTTTAAGGTGGGCTCAGCATCCAGCTCGGCACTCAGCTTTTCATGCAGCTGCAGCGTGATGTCTGCATCTTCCGCAGCATACGGACCCGCCTCTTCCAGCCCGATCTGGTTGAAGGTCAGCTGTTTCACCCCTTTGCCGGCGATATCTTCAAAATGGATGGTATTGCGACCCAGGAACCTCAATGCCATGTCATCCATGTTATGGCGCTTGGTGGAATCCAGAACATAGGATTCCAGCATGGTGTCCTGCGCTATACCGGCCAGTTTGATACCGTGATTAGCCAGGATATGCGCGTCGTATTTCAGGTTCTGCCCTATCTTCTTTATACCGGCATCCTGTAACAGCTCTTTTAACCCGCCCAGCACATCTTCTTCGCTCAGCTGGTCGGGCGCACCGGGATAATCGTGAGCGAACGGCACATAGGCGGCCTCACCTGCTTCTATCGCAAAGGAGACGCCGACTACTCTGGCTTTCAGGTAATCCAGTCCGGTGGTCTCGGTATCAAACGCGAACTGCTCTGCCTCCTGCAATCTCTTCAGCCATGTGGCAAAAACTTTTTTATCGAGTACAGTTTCATAATGACGCTCATGCTGAGCCTCATCGTTTACCCGCCCCTGAACATCATCCGGTGAAGCTTTATCTGAACTTGCTGCGCCGTTACCTGCACTGCCTTTTTCCCCGCCAGTGCTTAGATTGGACAGCCATGTTTTAAATTCCAGATCGGTATACAACTGTTTCAGTTTTTCCAGATCCGGTTCGCGCATGCTCAGATCGGCGATCTCATGATCCAGGTCGACATCACATTTGATGGTGGTCAGATCACGCGACAGCGGCAGCTGGTCGATATTTTCGCGCAGGCTCTCACCTACCTTGCCTTTTATCTCTTCCGCATTGGCGACCAGATTATCCAGCGTCTGGTATTGCTTCAGCCACTTTGCTGCTGTTTTCGGCCCGACCTTCGGGATACCGGGAATGTTATCGGCGGTATCACCCATCAGCGCCAGATAATCGATGATGGCTGATGGCGGCACATCAAATTTATTCAGTACGCCGGCCTCATCCATCAGGTAGTTATTCATGGTATTGATCAGCGTGACATGCGGGTTGACCAGCTGGGCGAGATCTTTATCACCGGTGGAGATCAGCGTGTCGATCTGCTGCTCGGTGGCCTGACGGGCATAAGTCCCGATAACATCGTCGGCTTCGACCCCCGGTACGATAATCATCGGATAACCCAGCGCTTCGACTAACTCATAAAGCGGCTCGATCTGCGAACGCAGCTCATCTGGCATCGGCGGGCGATGTGCTTTGTATTCTTCGTACATGTCGTTACGAAAAGTTTTTCCCTTGGCATCAAATACCACGGCGATCTGCTCGGGCCTGTATTGCTCGGCCAGCTTATTGAGCATATTGATCACACCGTAAACCGCGCCGGTAGGCTGACCTTTGCTGTTGGTCAATGGCGGCAGCGCATGAAATGCACGGAACAGATAGGAAGAGCCATCGACAAGGACCAGCGGCGGTTTTTCCGGATATGGATTCTTTTTGGACATCGGGAGGGAATACTCGGTTAGTGATTTCTCAGCTGGTGATTATCGCAAACAGAGGCAGGCTTTAACAGCACCTGAGCCATTCTATTTTTCCCGTAAATGGACGCCAGTGTAGCGCCGGCTCCATAAGCAGGTATTTATTTGCGTTTTTTTCGTTGATTTGCGGATGGACATTTTTTAAATGGCATATATACGTTAAAATCACATCACGATAGCAATCCACACACAGAAACACCTTTTACTTATGTCCGTTTATACAACCATCGAAGAAGACGAGCTCAGATCGTTTCTCAGTAATTATGATGTAGGTGAACTGGTGGATTATCTGGGCATCAGCGACGGCATCGAAAACACCAATTATTTCGTCAACACCACGACCGGGCGCTTTGTTTTAACCATCTTCGAACAGCACAGTTTTGAAGAGATGCAATATTATCTCAACCTGATGCACCACCTGGCCGACCACAAGGTGCCCAGCGCTAATCCTGTCGCCGATAAACAGGGATTGTACCTCAGCCATTTCAAAGACAAACCCATCGCGCTGGTCGAACGTCTAAACGGTGGCAGCATCGTAGACACCACGGTAGATCACTGCGCACAGCTGGGTTCCGCCATGGGCAAGATGCATACCGCCGGCCTCAGCTTTACTACCGAGCAGCTCAATCCGCGCGGCCCCGGCTGGTGTCAGACTACGGCACAGCTGGTCATCGAAAAACTATCATCCGATGAGCAGCAGGTGCTCGATGACGAAGTACACTATCAGAAAGAAAAACGACACGCCGATCTGCCGCGCGGTGTTATCCATGCCGACCTGTTCCGCGACAACGCCCTGTGGGATGGCGACAATTTCAGCGGTATCATCGACTTCTATTACTCCTGCGATGATGTCCTGTTGTACGATCTGGCCGTAGCGGCCAATGACTGGTGCCTGAATGAAGACTTCAGCCTGGACAGGGAAAAAGTCAGCGCCCTGCTCTCGCATTATCATCAGCACCGCCCGCTCATTGATAATGAACAGCCGTACTGGCCCGCCATGTTGCGTGCCGGCGCGTTGCGCTTCTGGCTCTCACGCCTGTACGACAAACACTTCCCGCGTGCCGGCGAACTGGTGCACACAAAAAACCCGGACGAGTTTAAAAATATCCTCGCCGACCGTATAAAAAACACGGAGCAGTACCTGGCATACTGGCCGTCGCTCTGACCGCATCATCCGGCGACATAGCGTCTAATTCCTGTTCATGATCAACCAGCTCACCACCACCATCGAAAAATTTATCGACTGGAGCGGCCGCACCGTTTCATGGCTGAGCCTGTTCCTGGTGCTGATCACGTTTATCGTAGTGGTTCTACGATATGTATTCGATAGCGGCTCGATCGCTCTGCAGGAAAGCGCGTCCTATCTGCACGCCATCATCTTCCTGATCGGTATGGCCTACACGCTGCAACAGGACGCACATGTTCGTGTCGACATTTTCTA
>JADFWE010000202.1 GCA_015222915.1 Pseudomonadota bacterium
GCTAAAAACACGAAATGAACCAGTGGCTATGCAGTCCCTACTGTTTGGTATTTTTTACGAACGACGAATAACGAAAGACGAATTACGTCGCCTTTGTGTCAAACACCGTCATCCAGCTTCTGGCAGTATCATCCGCCAGGGCACAATCTACCTCCCAATTTCTGGTAGGATATGCCCCTTTTCCAATACTTTTATCATGCCGGCAAATAGCCTGCCTCAAAACCGAAAAGCAAGATCAAGAAATGCAAGTCATCCGCGGATTACACAACTGCAAAAACAAACACCAGAACGGTGTTTTCACCATCGGGAATTTTGATGGCCTGCATCTCGGCCACCAGAAGATACTGCAGCAACTGCATGCCGAAGCAAAACGCCTGGATACGCATTGCGGCCTGATGACCTTCGAGCCGCTGCCACGTGAATACTTTAATAAGGCCACCGCTACAGACGCAGAGATAAACTACGGCACTGCCCGGCTGATGAACCGTTACGAAAAAATTCGCACGCTGACTAATTTTTCACCGGAAATCTGCCCTGACTACCTGCTGATCTTAAAGTTCGGCAAAACCCTGGCCAGCATGACCGCAGCTGAATTTATCAAGAACATTCTGGTCGACACCCTGAAGATAAGATCACTGATCATCGGTGACGATTTCCGTTTTGGCTGCGATCGCCAGGGGGATTTCAGCCTGCTGCAGGAATTCGGCTCAAAACATGGCTTTAACGTCATCAGCATAGCATCACATCACATCGGAGATCGGCGTGCCAGCAGCACCCTGATCCGCGAAGCACTGCTGGAGAACCGGCTGGCAGATGCGGACAAAATGCTGGGCCGTGCCTACACCATCAGCGGTCATATCAACCATGGCGAAAAACGCGGCCGCACCATTGGCTTTCCGACGGCAAATATCCATCTTAGGCGTACGCAAACGCCACTTCATGGTGTATATTCTGTTACCATGCACAGCCGGAAATTCGGCGACGTAGCAGGCATTGCCAACATCGGCCGCCGGCCCACGGTAGGCGGCGAGCATGTGCAGCTGGAAGTCCACCTGTTTGATTTTGATGAGCAGATATACGGTGAACCGGTATGTGTCTCCTTCCAGCACAAGATTCGCGATGAGAAAAAATTTGATTCGTTTGATGATTTAAAACAACAGATACAAATCGATTGCCAGAAGGCAATCGATCAACTAAAAATGAAAAATGAAAAATGAAAAATATTTATTAAAACCTGTACGATCCAGATCCGTACAACCTGGATTGGTTAAACCGTTTTTCACTTTTTATCTCCATGGATGGAGTGTATGCAGCGAATCGCAGGACGCGATCGCAGCTCATTTTTCATTTTTCACTTTTCATTAATTTATATGACCGATTACAAACCCACCCTCAACCTCCCGCATACCGAGTTCCCCATGCGCGGCAATCTTGCCAACCGCGAACCGGAGATGCTCAAGCAATGGCAGAAAAACGGCCTCTATCAGAAGATACGTGAGGTCTGTGACGGACGTCCGACGTTCGTGTTGCACGATGGTCCTCCGTATGCCAACGGCGACATCCACATCGGTCACGCTGTCAATAAGATCCTGAAAGACATCATCATCAAAAGCCACACCATCGACGGCTATGATGCACGTTATGTACCGGGCTGGGACTGTCACGGCCTGCCTATCGAACTGATGGTGGAGAAGAAAGTCGGTAAGGCCGGCAATAAGGTCGATGCTAAAACCTTCCGTGAGAAGTGTCGCGAATACGCGACCAGACAGGTCGACGGCCAGCGCAAGGATTTCATACGCCTGGGCGTACTCGGTGACTGGGATAAACCCTACCTCACCATGGACTACCAGTTCGAAGCCGATATCGTGCGCAGCCTGGGCAAGATCATCGATAAAGGTCACCTGCACCAGGGCAGTAAACCGGTTCACTGGTGCCTGGATTGCGGTTCAGCATTAGCCGAAGCCGAGGTCGAGTATCAGGACAAAGAATCTCCGGCCATCGACGTCATGTTCACTGCGGTAAACGATGCCGATTTCGAAGAAGCATTCGGCGCTACCGCCGGCGAAGGAAGCGGCAACATCGCTGCGGTCATATGGACCACAACACCCTGGACCTTACCGGCCAACCAGGCGGTCGCACTACACCCCGAATTCACCTACGACCTGTACCAGGTGCAGACGGCTAACGGGCCTGTGCGTTTGATACTGGAGTCCTCGTTAGCAGAAAGCGCCCTGCAGCGTTACGGGTTCGAAGACGCAAAATGCCTGGCCAGCTGCAAGGGGCAGGCGCTGGAAAACCTGCAGCTCAAGCATCCGTTCTACGACAAGCAGGTGCCGATCATCCTCGGCGACCACGTTACCACCGAAACCGGTACCGGCGCAGTGCACACAGCTCCCGGTCACGGCCAGGATGACTTCATCGTCGGCAACCGTTACGGACTCGAAGTCTATAACCCGGTCGGCGGCAACGGTGTATTTCTTGCCGACACCGAACTGTTTGCCGGCAAACACGTCAACAAGGTCAACCCAGAGATCATCGAAGTTCTGGAGCAGAACCATGTGCTGCTAAAACATGAAAAGATGCAGCACAGCTACCCCTGCTGCTGGCGTCACAAAACACCGATCATCTTCCGCGCTACGCCGCAGTGGTTTATCAGCATGGAACAGGCCGGTCTGCGTGAGCTGGCCAACAAAGCCATCAAGGAGACCACCTGGCTGCCCGACTGGGGTCAGGCGCGTATCGAAAGCATGGTAAACAACCGGCCTGACTGGTGCATATCCAGACAGCGCACCTGGGGCGTGCCAATCCCGCTGTTCGTGCACAAAGAGAGCGGTGAACTGCATCCGGACACACAGCCACTGATCGAAAAGGTCGCACTCAAGATCGAACAGCAGGGTATCGAAGCCTGGTTCTCGATGGAAGCCGGCGAACTGATCGGTGATGACGCCGACCTGTACGACAAGACCACCGACACTCTTGACGTCTGGTTTGACTCTGGCGTCACCCACGCCTGCGTTTTAGGTAAACGGGATAAACTGCCCTTCCCGGCCGATCTCTACCTGGAGGGCTCTGACCAGCACCGTGGCTGGTTCCAGTCATCACTGCTGACATCGACCGCTATCAACGGGGTTGCGCCATATAGAAAAGTCTTGACCCACGGTTTCACGGTTGATGCCAGTGGCAAGAAGATGTCGAAGTCACTGGGCAATGTGGTCGCTCCACAGAAGATCGTCGGCACACTGGGTGCAGACATCCTGCGACTCTGGGTCGCCAGCAGTGACTACAGCAATGAGATGACGGTATCCGATGAGATATTAAAACGCAGTGCCGATGCTTATCGCCGTATACGCAACACCATGCGCTTCCTGCTGTCGAACCTGAACGGTTTTGACCCGGCAACCGACCTGCTCGACACCAAAGACCTGTTATCACTGGATCGCTGGGCTATCGCCAAAACACTGGAGCTGCAGGACGAGATCATCGCTGCATATAAAGATTTCAACTTCCATCTGATCCATCACAAGCTGCAGCACTTCTGCACCATCGACCTGGGCGGCTTCTACCTCGATATCATCAAAGACCGGCAGTACACCACGCAGAGCAACAGTA
>JADFWE010000026.1 GCA_015222915.1 Pseudomonadota bacterium
ATATGTAACAACGTAGATCGGGCACTGCCCACCCTACGAAAACTAAAAGCTTTTCCTCGGCGTCTCTGCGCCTCGGCGGTGAAATTTTTTAATCCTTGTGGATGTCGCCTTTGTATCGATAGCTGCCACAAAATTCAACGCGTACCAAACACCACGATGGTCTTGCCATGTGCGGTGATCAGTGCTTCATCTTCCAGCTCTTTTAATACCCGTCCTGCCATCTCGCGCGAGCAGCCTACCATCTTGGCCAGGTCCTGGCGGGTGATCTTTATCTGCATGCCTTCCGGGTGGGTCATGGCGTCTGGTTCACTGCTCAATTCCAGCAGGCAGTGAGCGATACGGCCTTTCACATCGAGAAATATCAGGTCGCGCACCTTCTGGCTGGTTTTTTTCAGGCGGTGGAATATCTGCCCTGTTAACAGGAACATCACCGCAGGGTCTTCGTTGACCACATGTTTGAACTGAGCATAACTGATCTCGGCGATGGTGCTGTCGGTACGGGCGATGACACGTGCCGTACGTTTGCCCTCATCTTCATCGAACTCAAATAACCCTGCCTCGCCGAAAAAATCTCCCTGGTTCAGCTGGGCCAGTATTATTTCTTCACCACTTTCGCTCTCTGTGAGTACGCTTACCGAGCCCTCGATGATATAGTACAGACTACTGGAAACATCGCCTTCGTGGATGACGATCTTTTTGGCTTTGTAGGCTTTGCGGTGGGTGAATTTCAGTAGATGTTCGAGTGACGGGTTGAGAGTTGGAATCTCTCTAACGATGCTCATCATGATGGTTCCCTGCAATTGTTTTATCATTTGGATAAAATAGATATTCAATGCAGATGATACACAAGATTTAAATAAAGGGCATCTCTAAAAATGAAGTTATCTGTTTGTAACGGATCAGTTGAAACGGATCAGTAATCCTGAATAAATAATAGGCAGAACATGAAAGCAACAGTAAAGTGGCTGGACAATATGACATTTGTCGGCGAATCAGAAAGTGGTCATTCCGTGGTCATGGACGGCCCGCCGGAGAGCGGCGGTCGTAATCTCGGGGTGCGCCCGATGGAGATGGTATTGCTTGGCATGGGCGGCTGTACCGCGTTCGATGTGGTGATGATCCTGCAGCGTCAGCGTCAGAATATCACTGACTGCCACGTCGAACTGTCAGCAGAGCGCGCAGAAGATGTGCCAAAAGTGTTCACGAAGATACATGCGCATTACATCGTAAAAGGCAAAGCTCTGGACGAGAAAAAAGTTGCCCGTGCGGTTGATATGACGGCGGAAAAATATTGCTCGGTGTCCATCATGCTGGCAAAGAGCGTCGATGTGTCACACGATTTTGAGATACTGGAAGAAGATTAGATGTCTGTTACAGAAAAAACTGAGAATATCACCCCTGCAGAACAAGCGCCGGCTGAAGATGTTTCCTCTGATCCGGTGAACCAGCAGTTCGATGCTCTATGTGAGCAGTATTACCATGCCTGGTTTCGTTTTCATCCTGAAAAAGCAGTCGCGGTCGGTGTTTATGATTATGCTGACAAACTCACCAGTTATGAGCACGACGATATCGGCGCGCTCATCGTATTGAACCAGAAGATGCAGTCAGCGCTGGATGAGATCAGCGCTAAAGAACTCGGTGACAGCCGTCAGTGCGACATGTCCATCATCAGCGGTGCGATATCGATCGAGCTGCATGATCTGGAAGAAAATGACTGGCGTTATCGCAATCCGATAGATTATGTACCGCTGAATGCCATCTATCAGCTGCTGATCCATCCCGGTGAGAAAGTGCATCATGCGATAAAACACCGTCTTGAATCGATCCCGGAATATCTGCGCGGTGCAAAAGTCATGCTGTCGCGTTACCCGGAGCGGGTAGTGCCTGAGTGGACGGTCACCGCAAGTGAGATGTCGGTTTCCGGTAGTCTCTTTATCCGTGGTCTGGCGCGACATCCGCTGATCACCGCCAGGTTCACCAACCCGTCAAGATTGCAGCCTTTGTTTGATGCTGCCGCCGCTGCGTTGAATGATTTCGCGCATTTTCTGGAAGTTGAAGCACTGCCGAAAGCACAGGGGAAATTCGCTTCCGGTTTTAACCGCTTTAATCGCCTGTTAAAAGAGAAGCACTTCCTGGATACCGATGCCGACAGTATCATTGCCTACGGTGAGAGACTGGTGGCCGAGACCGAGCAGGCGCTGTTGCAGCAGAGTCGGCAGATCTGTGGCGAGGAGGATATCGGCAAAGCGCTGGCGATGGTTCAGCAGCAGCTGCCTGAAGCATCTGAGCTGCTCGAGACCTACCGTAAGACCATGCAGGCTGCCCATTCCTGGTTGAAGAAAGCAGATATCGTTACCATCCCGGAGCAGCAGACATTAAAAGTGCTGCAGACACCGGTTTTTCTGCGTGATGTTATTCCCTTCGCCGCCTATGAACCGCCAGCGCCGCAAGATGCGGAGCAGCGCGGGCTGTATTATGTAACGACGGTCGAGGATAAAGCCCTGCTGGCCGAACACAACCTGTTCAGCATCGACCTGACTTCGGTACATGAAGCTTTCCCCGGCCATCATCTGCAGTTTGTTATCGCAAGCCAGAAGAATAAAAATAATGTTACCCGGCTGTTAAATGACTCGGCCACGCTGTATGAGGGGTGGGCGCTGTACTGTGAGCAGCTGGTGTTAGAGCAGGGTTTATACGATAAAGAAGAACATCAGTTTATCCTGCTGCGTGACCGTCTGTGGCGTGCACTGCGCATCATCATCGATGTGAAAATTCACACCGGACAGTTCAGCTTTGACGATGCTGTAAATCTGCTGGTAGAAAAACTGGGTTTTGATATCTCGCAGGCCAGGGCAGAGATCAGCTGGTACAGCAATGCCGCTACTACGCCGCTGTGTTACGCCGTCGGCAGAGAGCTTATCCTCAGAGCCCGTGAGCAGGTGGCAGGGGATGATGGCGACAAGTCTTCATTAAAAGATTTTCACGATAAATTATTATCCCAGGGGTCTATCGCCTTACCGCTGGTGTTGCGTACAGTGTTCGGTGAAGAAGTCTGGCAGTCGGTTCGTGATGCGGTTTTTAAAGACTAAAAATGATTGTTATTGGCAGAGTCGAATGACTTGAATCGGCTAGAAAGAGACGTTGGCCGTCGTTCGTTATTCGTCGTTCGTAAAAAATACCGAACAGTAGTGGACTGCATAGCCATTGGTTCATTTCGTGTTTTTAGCTTTTAACGAACGACGAATAACGAAAGACGAATAACGTCGCTTTTGTGTCAATAACGGTCGTTGTGAGTATCACCTAGATATAATACGCCGTCCCGGTCATCACTTTAGACATCGCTGCCATCAGCG
>JADFWE010000203.1 GCA_015222915.1 Pseudomonadota bacterium
GTACATACACCACAGATGCGTTGTGCAAATGCCCAGGCATCGCGCGGGTCACGCCCTTTCAGAATGGTCTCGATGCCTCGCACCATGGTACCGGACGAATAGGCCTTCTCGATCTTATTGCCATTCATCTGAGCTTCGATGCGCAGGTGACCTTCGATCCGGGTAATCGGGTCAACTACGATTCTTTCGCTTCCGCCTGATTCACTCATGTCTTTTCTCTCTTCTTATGAATTCTGTTATGACTGCAAGTAGTCTGACAATATGCCGTACTGCCATTCATTCTCTGAATGATCCGGGACGTCATCGGAGTCGTTGTCTATCTGTATGCTTGTTTGAGCCATCCGACAACTCATCGCTGCCTGCCATGCCGGGCCACCTGTTTTTGACTGATCCACAGGTGTTACAGCGGCAACCGCAGCCCGGGCGACAAAATAACCGGCCTGGTCTGTCCAGTTACCCTCTGCGCCACAACGTGTGGAGCAGTCCATGATGGCGGATTTTGCTGATTTCAATGCGTCTGATACTTCACCTTCTGATGCATTGTCATCGGTTGCGACTTTAATCGCCCGTTTCACTCTATCATCATCACTCAGCGAAAGAACATGCTCTACAAACAATGCTGCTACAGTTCTCTGCTGGGCTGCATCCAGGCCCTGCAGGGCCTGTTTGAATTCTGTGTCATTACTTATTTGGCTCATCTTATGCTCCTAATATTAATCAGCCAGATGCTCGGCAATTGTCTCAGTCAAGCTCAACAGCGGAATATCCATGTTGTACTCTTCAAGTCCGTCTTCGAGATGAATGCGACAGTTCGAGCAGGCGCTGATAATGGCATCAGGTTTTATCTCATCGAGCTGATCTTTCTTTCGCTGGAAGACCTTGAGACGAACTTCATCAGCGCGCTCATTAGAACTTACACCACCACCGGCACCGCAACACCAGCCCATCTTGCCGTGGTCGGGCATCTCAACAAAATTATCAGAGAACATATTGATCAGGTTACGCGGCTGGTCGATAACACCGCCACGACGTGAGACCTGGCAGGGATCGTGATAGGTCAGTCGCTGCGTTTCTTTACCGGTAATTTTCAGGCGCCCATCTTTGCGGAACTCATCTAGCACTTCGAGGATATGCCTTACTTTGAAACTGAACGGTTTTCCGACAAGGTTAGGCCCTTCCCAGCGGATCGCCATGTATGCATGGCCGCACTCGGGACTGATAACAGTTTTAACCTGAAGTTTTTCCGCAGCATCGACGATACGCTGTACCAGCTCAGCAGCAATATCTGCAACACCGATCTGGATGCCGCTATTGGTGGCTTCAAAGGCTTCTGTCGAGATAGTCCAGCTAACGCCAGCCTTATCAAATATCTTTGCAGTTGCTTCGATAAACTCCGGGAAGTTCATGATCTCCATCGAAGATAGAAGCAGCATATATTCCGCACCGACAACATCCAGTGGTATCGTCATGCCGGTGTCTTTTTCCACATGCTTGATCTGCGCCATCAGTGCCGGCAGTTTCACACCCATCGGACTACCGATGGTAACAGCACGTTTGGTGGCACCGATCAATCCTTCCGGCGCATGACCGGCGGCAGCCATACCTTCGCGTGTTTTTCGAATAAGCATGGCGATATCAATACCCATCGGACAAACCATCGAACAGCGACCGCATAAGGTACAGTTGTCATATACACTTGTTTCCCATTCAGTCAGCAACTCATCATCGACCCTGGCCGTCAGCCCGAACATCTTCCCAACACGGCCCAGTAATGTGTATTCAGACTTCCATATACGACGCAATGGCTCGGCTTTATGGATGGGTGTTGCTGTCGGACAACCGGTCTCCGTGTAGAACAAACAGGCCTCAGAACACATGCCACAATGCACACAGCTACTGAAAAAAGCTGCAACCGTCGCGTCCACCTGCTCCTTTAATGCATTGATGCCTTTCTCTAATGAAGCACTCATGATTGAACTCCTCTGTATCCCGAAATTGCACCGTTGTACCAACGTGACAGCGCAAAGGTAAATGCATGCATCAACTTGGTAAAGGGGAAGACGACCAGCAATAACTCAACACTGAGAATATGAATGGCGAGCAGTGTCGGCGCGGTCAGCCCTATACGATGGAAGGCCATATACCCGGTCACCAGTGGGATGACGGTTAACATCCAGACAAGATAGTCTTCTTTGGTGGTCAGAAACTTAAGCACCGTATCGCGCATGCGATGCGTGAGTACGGCTAACAATGCAATGATAGTGACTACCGCAAATGCATCCACAACAGGTGTCGGCAATGAATACCATCCAAAACCGATGATGCTCTTAAACATCAATATGTGCGGAGCGAACAGGAATATAGTTACAAACAGCCCGATATGAAATATATAACCGGCAGTAACCGTAAATGCTGAGCGTTGAAATGTACTCTTATCCGGGACTGATCTCGAAATGATAGTGTGCAGTCCGCCACTCATCTCCGAACCTTTGGCCTCAGCAATATTTGCTTTACGGCCCAATAATAAAATTTCAGCAAAACGAATAATAACGCCGGCGATAAAAATAACCACAGCGATCTGGAAGCCCTGACCACGCACCCAACTTAAGAACTCTATCTCACTCATCACCCAGCCCTCCTCATATTATCCATCACTGGTAAATTATTTTTCCAGATCATCTATCGTTGTATTACTGTGCGCCTTAGTCGCGCTGCTCTTTTTACTCTTGTTCATCGCACCCAGAGCTACACCGGCAGCGATCGCACCAGCCGCAGTGTAAACAGCCACCTTGCTTATATTTTCAGTTGGCATCGAGAGCGACTTGTAGAAACCACCACCATCCCAGAAATCAGGCTCAGAACAACCGAGACAAGGA
>JADFWE010000204.1 GCA_015222915.1 Pseudomonadota bacterium
ACATACAAACAATGTTTTTATCTTCGCGTCTTTGCGGCTCTGCGCGAGAAATATTGTTTTTTCTTGATGTCCGCTTCTGGCCGTAAGCAGCCATTCATCAATCCAGCTTATTTCTTCTCTCACACGAACGTTTTTTCTTTTTATTGTCTTAATGAGCGTTGCCTTTAAATATACCATCATAGTTTGTTAAGCTAGCAATCTGATTTTTAACGGATGTAGTTATGAGTAGTGAATATTTACCCGGTTTAGCAGGCGTACCCGCCACAAAATCTAATATTTCATCGATCGATGGTGAGAAGGGTGTCCTGGCTTATCGTGGCTACGATATAAAAGAGCTGGCCGAGAAGAGTACCTTCGAAGAGACTGCACTTTTACTGCTGGACGGGCAATTGCCGTCACAGTCGGAGCTCGATGATTTTGATTGCCAGCTGCGCTCGGAGCGCCGGCTGAAATACAAGATCCGCAGCATCATGAAAAACCTGCCGACCTCAGGTCATCCGATGGAGATGTTGCAGACCGCTGTTGCCAGCCTCGGCATGTTCTATGGTGGTGAAGAGGTGCTGTCTGACGGTATCGACGGCAATGATATCGATTACATCCACAGCATGTCGGTGAAGATCATATCCCGCATGGCGACCATCGTCGCGATGTGGGAGCATATTCGCAATGGTTATGACCCTATCGAACCGCGTGATGATCTGACGCATGCCGCCAACTTCCTGTATATGCTCGACGGTAAGGAGCCCGATCCGCTCGCGGTCAAGGTCATGGATGCCTGCCTGGTATTGCATGCCGAGCACACCATCAATGCTTCGACCTTTGCCGCTATGGTCTGCAGCTCGACGCTGGCAAGCCCGTTCCTGGTGATTGCGGCGGCCATCGGTACCCTGGCAGGGCCATTACATGGTGGTGCGAATCAGCGCGTGGTCGAGATGCTGAAGAAGATAGGCCGTCCGGAAAATGCTAAAGGCTGGCTGGATAAACAGCTGGCCGATGGCAAAGTTATCTGGGGAATGGGGCATCGCGAATACAAGACCAAAGACCCGCGTGCCATCGTTCTACAGAAACTGATGGTGGAGTGGGGCGAAAAACAGGGCAACCTCAGTCCGCAGTTTGAAACCGCACTGAAACTGGAAGAACTGTGTGAAGATGCGCTGGGGCCAAAGGGCGTTTATCCGAATGTGGATTATTACTCCGGTATCCTGTACACCGAGATGGGCATCGCGCCGGATCAGTTCACGCCGATATTTGCGGTCTCCCGCGTTGCTGGCTGGCTATCGCACTGGCGTGAACAGCTGTCGGATAACCGTATCTTCAGGCCAACGCAGATCTATACCGGTGAAGATGTCCGTGGTTATGTCGATATGGTGAAACGTTAACGATAACCATAAAGAAAGTATCTACGATGCGTTATAAATAAAAAAAAGGGTGGCTTTGCCACCCTTTTTTTTACAGCTGTCATTGCTGTCCCGTTGACGATAAACGATATGAATTGGCACCCTCTGCCTGATACTGCTCTGATACTGATAATATGATCATCTATAACGAATACCAGTAATGTGAACGGGGCAGAAGAGATATCACCGTTATGATGCCTAGGGAAGCTCTGATTAAGTCATGAATCGACACCTTGTAATTAAAATGTCCTGTTTCCGCGTTGCAAAACTTTGCAATAGCCCTGCTATTACGTGCATTCTACGCCTTGAACCAGAACATTTTAATTTCAATCTGCTCGACCCAGACTTAATCAGAGCTTC
Source organism: Pseudomonadota bacterium (assembly GCA_015222915.1). GTDB lineage: Bacteria > Pseudomonadota > Gammaproteobacteria > SZUA-229 > SZUA-229. The sequence goes on from JADFWE010000204.1 coordinate 1,758, forward strand.
CCTAAATCCTGGTGATGGTAATGACCAGGGCAGGATTATCAAAACGATGTGACTGGTCTAGTACCGATGCACTCAAACCATCATCTGCGCTAACCACACCGCCATGATATCTCACAATATTACTGGTATCGCTGCGTGCAGCATTAAAACCTTCACCGCCATCAGCAGGTCCGGGCATGGTACCGGATGATTCACTGTTGATCTCGGTACCGGCATCATAAACGCTAGCGTTAAGGCTGATCGATTCACCGCTTGCCAGTGCCGATACATCAACCGATCGAATGCCGGAAAAAGCGTCATTGGTATTGACCAGCATACCGAGAACGGTGATCCTGGTCTGTTCCGATGCACCGGCTGTTATGCTGATGGTTTCACTGCCCCCCGGTCCGATTGCACCTTTGCCAGAGACCGCGGTCGCATCTTCGCTGTCTAATGAGTCCATCAACTGGCTGTTAGAGCCGCCTTCTGCTATGTATTCCAGTTCGGTCGAAGCAGCGCTGCCGATAGACCATAGCGAATAACCGGCATTGTGCGTGATGACGGCAACAGGGGATATCGGTTGATTATTGGTAGCGTTGATCACGCTGACTTCATAGCTTATCGGATCATCACCGGTGTCAGGTGCAGGTGGCGAAGAGGATGAGTTGCTGCACCCGCTGATGTGTGACCCTAGCAATAGTACGGCAGTAGCGGAAAAAGCTGTTTTTATACATAATCGTTTAAAGAAATTTTTCATTGCTATCTCTCCTTATTTCACGACGAGTGTGACGCGTGCAACCGGGTTCAACCAGCGATGCACGGTATTATCCAGATCACTGTTGCCGCCGCTAAGGTCATCGTCACCGATAGCTCCGCGGTGGACATGCACATTGTTATTACTGTCAGTACCGGCAACACCACCGGTGGCACCGCTGCCTGCCATCGCACCGGGATCACCGGGGATGCCGGCAACACCGGGCGCACCGCCGCCGGTGATCAGCTCATCATTGGCTTCGGTGCCAGCATCATAGGCATTCAGATAAAAGGTATAAGTGCCGGCGGCGGCAGGTATATCAGCAGCATCCAGACCGATGAAGCCGTCATTGGTCGGTAGCATCATCGCCACCACCGACAATTTTGTGTTTGCCGGAGCAGTGTCTGTGTTCAGCGTTAAGGTGACGCTGCTTCCTGCCATCAGTGGTGCGCCGGCACTGGTATGGGTGGCTGTAATAGCATCCAGATCATTCTGCAATCCGCTCAATGCACCGCCTTCAGCCATCGCCTGCAGGTTAGCAGAAGCCGCACTGCCGGTATCGAAGAGGTTGCCGCTGGTATCATGCGCTGCGACCAGTGCCGGGGTAAAAGCCAGGCCATGGGTGAGGTTGGTGATGGTGACCGACAGATTCTGTGCGCTGATATTTGTCGAAACAGTTGCCGAGCTGATGACGGCTGCAGAGAGTAGTTTACGTATAATGGAGTTCTTCATTGTTCATTTTCCTGTGTTGAATGATTAACTTGATTGCTGCAGCGTAAGGATGCGAGGAAAAAGAGTCAGAAGTGTCACGAATTTATAACGTTTCTATCACGAAGCTTTCAGATTTGTCTCTTCCAGCTGCTTCTTGCACTGAGAAAAACGCCTGTTGTGAAACTTCTGTGAACTTTTGCACCTAATATCTTCATATCAAGGTCAGTGAAGATTATGGAATATGCAGGCTAAAGAGCATTCTAAAAAAATACTGGTGGTCGAGGATGACAGAGACATCGCGCATCTTCTCGAACTTCACCTCAGAGATCTGTCGTACGAAGTCGTGGTTAGCGGTGACGGTGAAACCGGCTGGCAGCTGGCGAGCAAAAATGATTTCGATCTGATCGTTCTCGATCTGATGTTGCCGGGTCTGGATGGCCTGGAAGTCTGCCGACGGTTACGTGGTACATCGGTACACACCCCCATACTCATGCTGACGGCAAAGTCATCCGAACTCGACCGGGTGCTGGGACTGGAACTCGGAGCTGACGATTACCTGACCAAACCCTTCTCCTTGACCGAATTACAGGCGCGGGTGAAAGCGATATTGCGCCGCGTCGAATTAAGTTCACGGGCATTACCCGAAGCACAGGAGGAAGT
>JADFWE010000205.1 GCA_015222915.1 Pseudomonadota bacterium
AAGATGATGGTATTCGCCCTGACGTCCAAGGGTGAGGCTCGAGTGCCACTGAATTCTATCGGCAAAGACGAAGCCTATATCAAAGAGGTTAAGTCTCTGTTCAGTACCCACGTCATGGGCTCACCCGGTGGCTACCCGGTTTACCTTAAACGCTGGACACGTATGGGGCAGGCGCGCGATGAGAGCCTGGCGCAGCTGCTGTTGCTGGGTGAACCGGAAGCGGTGGTCGCGGCAGTTCATGCCGAGGGCCTGACTGACGAGCTCGCTTCCCGGGCCTGGTGGGCGATGCCGACCTCTGAGAACGCACGTAAGATGCTGGAGAAACAGGCGGTGGTCGAAGGCAGGACCGGCAAGGTGCTGGCAGAGTTCCTGCTGGAGTTTTTGCCTTTCGAAGAAGAACAGCATGACATGATCGAGTCTGTGCGGCTGGTATTGCAGCCGGGGTTGATCAGTCAGCAGGAAAAAGAGAAGCTGTGGGCCAGAACAAAAACAAAACGCAGTTTCTATGTCGGCTTCCTGCATGCCTGTGCCGATGATCTGCCGATCGAGGCCGATGCGCATATCGATCATGACGATATCAGCACACGGTTACTGCCACTGGTAGAACAGGGCAACGTCTATGCCTTATTGCTGGAAAAAATATTAAGTGCAAAGGGGCAGGCTTTTATCCAGACCGTCGCTGATGCGCTGAAAAAACCCGGTAATCAGGATGTAGTGGTTTCGTTACTGGCAGCGATAGCCCGCTATTTCGAAGACATCAAACCAGAGCAGTTCACGGAAGAAGATATAAACGTGATCTGTGATGAGGCAGAAGAGAGCTGTTGCAGTGATAATGCTGATATTGCAGCGGTAACTGAAGTGTTAGAAGATAGCGGAGTAGAAGTGCAGGCATATCTGCGTGCGATGACCGTACTCGCATGTCTGAGCGTGAAACTGGTCAACCCGATCTTCTCACGTTCTGATGCTATCGGTACGGTCATGCGCAAGAAGATAAAGCCCGTGGTCGATCCTGTGCTCGAACAGTTGAAGGTCCTGCGCGGATGATCAAAGGCTCTCTGATGATCTGTTATTATGCGTTTTGATAAAGTCCTTATCACCATCGATGTCAGGCTGAAGGCCCAGCAGCTGCAGCAGTATCTACCATGCTCTGCGACTATAATCGGCAGGACACTGGCAGGCATCGCCGATGAATATGCCAGAGAGAGTAAGGCCGGTTATTACCCGGCCATCGATTTTTTCAAGACACTGGTCAATGATGATAAAAATCCGGTCGATCCGGACCTGATCACATCAGCCGAGCAGGTGGCGTGGCTGGTATCAAAACTGGCGCGTGAAACGATTCAGAAACAACTACGGCCGATCTTTTCATCGGTTCAATTCCGCTCGGTACAGACACTGGCTTTTTCTATGCCGAAGGTAAGACCGAACAGCAAAGATGCTATAGAACGACTTGCCGAACACTATACCCCGGATGCAGTAAAGATAGAGCTGGTGCTGACGATGATGCGCCG
>JADFWE010000206.1 GCA_015222915.1 Pseudomonadota bacterium
CGATGGACGGTATGGATCAGGAGCTGGCTAACAAGCTGGCATTAAAAGGTGTCTGTTCGATGGAAGACCTGGCGGAACAGGCTGTCGATGAGCTGATGGAGATCGATGGCATGGATGAAGAACGTGCTTCTGCCTTGATCATGACAGCGCGAGCGCCGTGGTTTGCTGAAGAAGAAACGGCAGCAGAAGAAGTGGCTGAAAAGTAATAACCTCAAAGGTTATACTTTAGAGATTATGGAAAGAACTGCGGCTGAGCAATCGCTATAATCAATCGCTGTAATATATAGATAAAGATTTCACTGAGATAATACATGGCTGAAGTAACAGTAAAACAACTTGCAAGCGTCGTCGGTGCCCCCGTCGATCGTTTACTCCAACAGATAAAGGATGCCGGGCTGGCAGACATAACGTCGCCTGATGCGCTGATATCTGATGTCGACAAAATGCACTTGCTGGCATTTTTAAGAGGCCAGCACGGCAAAGACAGTAATGCCGAAAGTGAGGCTAAACCGCGCAAGATCACGCTGAAGCGTAAATCGGTCAGTGAGGTTAAAGTGGGTGGCGGTGCCGGTAAAAAGACAGTCTCGGTCGAAGTACGCCGCAAGCGTACCATCACCCGCCCGGTAGCAGGCGAAACTGCAGCACCGGTTAGCGATAGTGGAGACCAGGAAGTACCAACAGAGATTACAGAATTAGAAAAATTGCGTGCCGATCAGGCACGTCGTGAAGAAGAGCGTGAGCAGGAACGCCAGCTGAAAGCGCAGCGTGCCGAGCAGCGTGAACAGGCGCAGCAGGAAGAAGATGCGCGTCTCGCAGAAGCGAAGGCTCAGGCAGAAGCCGCAGCGGCTGAAACAGCGCCGGCAGCGTCAGCGAGAGGCAAATCAGATGGTAACAAGGCAGAAGTCCTGACACCTGATGCGCTACAGGCCTCTGAATCGCGTAATCAGAAAACCGTTTCCAAAAAAGGAAAAGAGCACAAAGATAAAAGCACCTTATACGGTCGTAAACAGCTGCACGTTTCAAGTAATCAGAGCGGCAGACGCAAGAAGAGAAAAGGCAGAGTCTCAAGGCATGTGGCAGCAGTCGACAGTAAGCACGGTTTCGAGAGACCGGTTGATGCGATCACACATGCTGTGACCATCCCTGAAACGATCACTGTCGATCAGCTTGCTAAACGCATGTCGATGAAAGCCGGTGAACTCATCAAAGTGCTGATGCAGATGGGTGTGATGGCGACCATCAACCAGGTTATCGACCAGGATACCGCGGTGCTCGTGGTCGAAGAGCTGGGCCACAATCCTGTGGTCGTCAATGAAGATGATTTCGAGACGGAACTGCTGGCGCGTGATACCTCTGATCTGGAAGTGGAGTCGCGCCCGCCTGTAGTAACCATCATGGGTCACGTCGATCATGGTAAAACTTCACTGCTCGATTATATCCGCTCATCGAAGATCGCTTCCGGCGAGGCTGGCGGTATCACCCAGCACATCGGTGCCTACCACGTCGAAACAGGCAAAGGTGTCATCACCTTCCTGGACACGCCGGGACATGCGGCATTTACCAGCATGCGTGAGCGTGGTGCCAATGCGACCGATATCGTGATCATCGTCGTTGCCGCCGATGACGGTGTCATGCCGCAGACCATCGAGGCGGTACAGCATGCGAAAGCGGCTGAAGTGCCGATCATCATCGCCGTCAACAAGATGGACAAAGAGGGCGCTGATCCTGATCGTGTGAAAACCGAGCTGGGTAACTATGAGATCATCCCGGAAGAATGGGGCGGCGATAATATCTTCGTCAATGTATCTGCCCTGACCGGGCAGGGTATCGATGAACTGCTGGATACGATCTCGCTGCAGGCGGAACTGATGGAGCTGAAAGCGGCACGTGAAGGTCTCGCCAGAGGCGTGGTGCTGGAAGCTTCTCTGGACAAGGGTCGCGGTGTCACCACGACCGTACTGGTACAGGAAGGTACGCTGCGCAAAGGCGATATAATGCTAGCGGGTGAAGACTTCGGTCGCGTCCGTGCCATGTTCGATGAGTTCGGCCACACCATCGAAGAAGCTGGGCCATCTCTGCCAGTCTCTGTTATCGGTCTGTCGAATACACCCAATGCCGGTGATGAGATGCAGGTGCTGGCCGATGAGAAAACTGCGCGCGACGTCGCGCAGAACCGTCAGGATAAGGCACGTAATATGCGCCTTGCCACGCAACAGGCGAATAAGCTGGAGTCCATGTTCGATCAGATGGCCGCCGGTGATGTCAAAAAACTCAATGTGCTGTTGAAAGCCGATGTACAGGGTACGCTACATGCCATCAGTGATTCACTGATGAAACTGGCTGCCGATAATGACCAGGTTGATGTCCGCATCGTCGGTTCCGGTGTCGGTGGCATCAACGAGACCGACATCAGTCTGGCAGCGGCTTCAAACGCTATCGTTATCGGTTTTAATGTGCGTGCCGATGCAGCAGCGCGACGTTCCGCCGCTGAACGTGGCGTCGAGCTCAACTACTACAGTGTCATCTACGAGCTGATCGATGAAGTCACCAAAGCGCTGACCGGTATGCTGAGAGCAGAATTCCGCGAGCAGATCATCGGTATGGCGATGGTTCAGGAAGTGTTTACTTCACCGGTATTCGGTCAGGTGGCGGGTTCACTGGTAACCGAGGGTGTCGTGCGTAAAGATGCACCGATCCGTGTCCTGCGCGACAACGTGGTGATCTTCGAAGGCGAACTGGAATCGCTGCGCCGCTTCAAAGATGCGGTGAAAGAGGTCAACTCCGGTACTGAATGTGGTATCGCGGTGAAGGGTTACGAGGTTCAGGTCGGAGACCAGATCGAAGTCTTCGAACGTGTCGAGCTTGAACGCAAGCTATAGAACGATATGCCTAGAGAGTTTTCCCGCAGCCAGCGCATGGCGGAACAGCTTCGCCGTGAGCTGGCTGAGATCGTACAGGATGAACTGAAAGATCCTCGCCTGGGTTTTTTGTCTTTTACCGAAGTGCGAATGAGCCGTGATCTCAGCCATGCTGTGGTCTACTGCTCTGTTTTTCAGGCCGGGCAGGATGGTTCTGAGAAGAATGCCGCCGAAGACAGCATCGAGGTTCTAAACCGTGCCGTGGGTTTTATCCGCAAATCCATCGCCCGGCGTATCCGCGCACGTATCGTGCCGACACTCAAATTTGTCATCGATGAAAGCGTTACCCGTGGTGCTGCCATGGATGACCTTATCCGTGAAGCCATCGATAGCGACAACAAAAAATAAGCTGAAGCGAGCAGCTGAAAAACCATCAGAGAGCATTAAGTTTTGGGTAGAAAAAAGAATAAAGGCCGTAATGTCAGCGGCGTGCTGTTACTGGATAAACCAAAAGGCGGTAGTTCCAATCATGTATTGCAGAGGATGAAACGCCTGTTCGGTGCGGCCAAGGCGGGCCATACCGGCAGTCTCGATCCGCTGGCGACCGGCATGCTGCCGATCTGTTTCGGTGAAGCCACCAAGATTTCGGCTTTTTTGCTGGATTCAGATAAACGCTACCGTCTCAAATGCCAGCTCGGTGTCACCACGACCACCGGTGACGCCGAAGGTGAAGTGCTGGACGAATGGGACGTATCGGCCATTACAGAGGCGGATATAAAGAAAGTGCTGCCGGAATTTGTCGGTGAGATCGACCAGGTGCCGCCGATGTATTCTGCCTTGAAGCATAACGGTGAGCGCCTGTATAAGCTGGCACGCCAGGGCATCGAAGTCGAGCGCAAATCGAGAAAGATCACCATCTACGATATCGAGTTTCTCTCTTATGAGGCGGTTGATGGGAAGGATGGTAAGCAGAGTATCCTGGAACTGGAAGTCGGTTGTTCCAAGGGTACCTATGTGCGCACCCTGGTAGAAGATATCGCCAAAAAACTGGATGTCGGTGCTCATATCGTTGAACTGCGTCGTTTGAGCGTTGGCCCGTATGATGGTGATATGCTGACCGTCGAGCAGCTGACCGAGCTGGCAGAGCAGGGATATGAGGCGCTCGATGCCAGTTTGCAGCCGGTAGACAGCGGCGTCGCTGACTGGCCGGATGTGCGGCTGACAGCGGATGCCGCTTTCTATGTGAAGCAGGGGCAGCCGGTGATGGTGCCGCAGGCGCCGACTCATGGCTGGGTGCGCATCTACGACCAGGGCCAGTTTCTAGGCGTCGGAGAGATCCAGGACGACGGTCTGGTAGCGCCGCGCCGCATGATCAGGCAGTGTGCCTAGTGAGCACCTGAAGATATCAGGAACATTAACGGAGAGGTTCCGGGGCGCAGCGATACCGAGGTTCAGGGCGCTTTCAGGCAGTTTTTAGGCCGCTTTCAAGCCGCTTTCAGGTCATAGGACCGCACCATAGGCCTTGCATAAGGCTCTGCCGCTGCAGGTTATCGCGTTATTGTCTGCAGCGTACCGCATGCCGGCCTACGGGCCGGCAACGAATTTTCCCGCCAGGTTGCGGAAAATAGCATTTTCGACGTTTTTTAACTGCACCGAATTGTGGTTGGAAATACCTGAAAATGTTTTAAAAACAATGCTTTTTTGTCACTGCAATTAGTGATAAAATCGCCATCCTTTTAATATTGTCAAATTATAGCGAAAATTTAGTTCGGAGCATTCATGTCATTATCGACCGCAGAAAAAAGCGAAGTTGTTTCAAAATATCAGCAGAAAGAAGGAGATACTGGTTCTCCAGAAGTGCAGGTAGCCTTATTAACAACTCGTATAGTGCAGTTAACAGAGCACTTTAAAGAGCACAAACACGACCATCATTCACGTCGTGGTTTATTACGTATGGTTAATCAGCGTCGTAAATTGCTTGATTACCTCAAAGGTAAAAACGTAGACCGTTATAAAGAGCTGATTGCCAGCCTTGGCTTAAGACGCTAACAGACGGTACGGTCACAGGTCGTTAACCAAAAAACACTGAGCGGTCGTTGGCTGTTTTCAGTGTTTTTTGTGCCTCGGGTTTGTATCTCGGGTTTGCGCGCCTGGCGTTAAGTTCCAGTGGCGTTGACCCCTCTGGCATCCAGACAGCAGCATTTAAAGCGTTAGCAGTTAAGCAAACATCTAGCAGTTAAACATCAGGTCAGGTAAACCGCAGCGGATCAAGCGCAGCGGCATCATCAGGCTAAACCATTAGGAATAATAAAGTGATACCTACAGCAATTAAAAAATCATTTCAGTATGGCGATCTAACCGTAACGATGGAAACGAGTGA
>JADFWE010000207.1 GCA_015222915.1 Pseudomonadota bacterium
AAAAGAAATGCCTGAAACCATAGCTGATGATTCTGTAGGGATTGTCGAAACTCAAATCAATCATTTTTCCGAGGCGCTGACACTGGAGTGCGGCCAGACCTTGTCTGAATATGATATCGCCTATGAGACCTACGGCGAACTGAATGCCGATGCCAGCAATGCTATCCTGATCTGTCATGCATTGTCTGGCGATCAGCATGCAGCGGGTTATAACAGCACGGACGACAGGAAAGCCGGCTGGTGGGACAGTGCTATCGGGCCGGGCAAGGCGATCGATACCAAGCGGTTTTTTGTGGTCTGCATCAATAACCTGGGGGGGTGCAAGGGGTCGACCGGGCCGAATACCATCAATCCTGAAACCGGCAAATACTGGGGGCCGGATTTCCCCATCGTAACGGTGAAGGACTGGACGCTGTGCCAGTACCGTTTCATGCTGTCACTGAATATCGGTCATTGGTGTGCTGTCGTCGGCGGCAGTCTGGGCGGCATGCAGGTAATGCAGTGGACCATCGATTACCCCGATCTGATAAAAAACGCTATCGTGATCGCGGCAGCGCCGAAGCTCTCGGCGCAGAATATCGCGTTCAATGAGGTCGCCCGCCAGTCGATCATGTCCGACCCGGACTTTTTTGACGGTTATTATCTGGAAAAAAATACTGTACCACGCCGGGGACTGATGCTGGCCCGGATGCTGGGGCACATCACTTATCTTTCCGATGATGCCATGCGTGATAAATTCGGTCGTGAGCTGCGTGAAGGCAAGCTGAACTTCGGCTTTGATGTGGATTTTCAGGTGGAGAGTTATCTGCGTTACCAGGGGCGCTCCTTTGTCGATCGCTTCGATGCCAATACCTATCTGCTGATGACCAAGGTGCTGGATTATTTTGATCCGGCGCAGGACTATGATGATGATCTCTCATTGGCATTAAAGAACACCGGTGCAAAATTTCTCGTGGTCTCGTTTACCTCGGACTGGCGCTTTGCGCCGGAGCGTTCGCAGGAGATAGTCAAAGCGCTGCTGCAGGCGGAAAAAGCGGTGAGTTATGTCGAGATAGAAGCCAATCAGGGGCATGATGCATTTTTGATTCCGATACCGCACTATATGACGGTGTTTACCTCCCATATGAATAATATTGCGAAAACGATCGCACCGGTGCCGTCATGAGACAGTCAGCCGAACATCTGTCGGCAATGGATGGTCAGACGCTGCGAGCCGACCTTGCCATCATCGCCGAGTGGATAAAACCGGGGGCCAAAGTACTGGATCTGGGCTGCGGTGACGGGACTCTGCTGTCTTATCTTCGTGATAAGCGTGACGTGCTGGGTTATGGTCTGGAGATCAGTCCGTTTAATATCGAGGTCTGCGTGGAGAAAGACATTAATGTCATTCAGGCGGACCTGAACGACGGCCTGAAAGCGTATTTTTCTGATAATCGTTTTGATTGCGTCATCATGAGCCAGACCCTGCAGGCAACCGAACAGCCGGATCTGCTGATCGAGGAGATGTTACGCGTCGGTCAGGAAGGCATCGTAACTTTTCCCAATATGGCGCATTGGCGGGCACGTTACCAGCTTGCGATCAAGGGCATTATGCCGGTAACGAAAAACCTTCCAAATCAATGGTTTAATACACCTAATGTGCACCTGTGCACGCTCAATGATTTCGAAACTCTGTGTAGAAATCATAATATCGAAATATTGCAGCGCACGGTTGTCGATCACAGCCACAAGAAGGGCAGCGCACTGATGAATCTTTTTCCCAACCTGTTAGGTGAGATTGCGATATATCGCTTTCGCAGGTTCTAGGGAGCTTCTGACAGTGCTGTAATCAAGACGCCGTGACAATGTCATTAAATTGACATCTTTCCACTGTATCATGGCGCTGGCAGAATTTGCGCCGGTTTCATTGCCTGTATCAGCAACTATAATAAAATCATATAATTATCAGCAATAGATGCTATTGACTGCTAAGATTTGTCATAGTGCTTAATCTCACAAAAATATCCAGAAAAAATGACCAACACTTTGATCGCACAGCTGAACAATCCAGCTCTGTTACAACGATATAACCAGCGACTGGCCATTGCCGTGAGCCTGATGCTGATCGTTGCCTGTGCTTATGTTCTGGTGCAGATTACCTGGGCGTTTTTTCCGCAGGAAGAGATCGCATTGCCTGTGCCGAAGCAGGCGCAGTCGATGGTGGGCAATACGTCGTCACAGAATAATTTTAATAAGCTTACCACCGCCAATATCTTTGGTGTCAGTGACAAGGCGGTTGTTAGCAAGCAGACGAAAGTTCCGGAAACAAAATTAAACCTTACCCTGAAAGGTGTGTTAGCAGCGATGCCGATGGACAGGGCCAGTGCCATAATCGCAAAAGGTAAATCAGGCAAAGAGGATATCTATAGCATTGGTGATAAGATGCCAGGCGGCGTCATAGTCAAAGAGATCTACGCCGATCACGTCGTACTGGAGCGTAACGGTAAACTGGAGACGCTGAAACTGCAGAAGATCAGCGGTATCTCTAATCTGAATTCGCAATCATCCGGCAAGTACCTGTCTTCAAATAATAGGTATGCCAATAAATCGCCGGCAGCAGCTTTAAAAGAGATACGAAGCAACATTTTAAAAAATCCGACTTCGTTCGGCGAATATGCGCTTCCCGTGCTGGTGAAGGAGAACGGTAAACAGATCGGTTACCGTTTGAAGCCTCAGAAACAGGGCGGCCTGCTGACCGAGGTCGGCATACAGCCTAACGATGTGATCACGCAGATCAATGGCATCAGGCTGGATAAACCGCAGAATGGTATCAGTGCCTTACGTAAATTAAGTACGGCAAAAAATTTAAGCATAACAGTGAAACGTAACGGTGCCGAGGTGCCGATTAATATTTCACTGCAATAATTACTATAAGAATTAACGATCAGAGATTTTCATGGCATTTGTTCAAACGGCTTTTATTCAAACGATGGTGCAGTGGATGTGTTTACCGTTATTACGAGGTGATCATCGGGAGCAGCGGCCGTCTCGAGTATTCCTGCTATCAAGAAAGTTATTGCTGCCGCTGTTGCTGTGTCTGTTTGTGAGTACGCAGGCCAACGCTGATGAGATCACGCTAAACCTGAAAGACGCAGATATCCGTGCCCTGATCAGTACGGTTTCCAAGTTTACCGGTAAAAACTTCATCATCGACCCCCGGGTTAAAGCCAAGGTGACGGTCATATCGGCTTACCCCTTAACGCCTGAAGCCGTGTACGAAGTTTTTCTTTCGGTATTGCAGGTGCATGGTTATGCAGCGGTACCGACTGGCTCTATTATCAAAATCGTACCTGAGGTGAATGCAAAGCAGGGGCCATTGCCTATATCCGTATCCAGCAAGAAGGGGAAATATCCGGCAGATGAATTAATCACCAAGATCATCCGTCTAGAGTACGTACCTGCTTCACAGCTGGTGCCTATCCTGAGACCGCTGGTGCCGCAACAGGGGCATCTGGCGGCTTACAATCCGACCAATACACTCATCATCACCGACCATGCCGGTAACATCAATCGGCTGATGAAAATCATCTCCGGTGTTGACCGCCCCGACAGCGATGAGCTCGAGATCATTCCACTGACGCATGCTTCAGCCTCTGAGCTGGTACGAATCCTGAATTCGCTCAATGCCGGCGGTTCCGCCAAGGATGCAACCAAGAAGATAAAACTGGCGGCAGATGATAGAACCAATAGCATCCTGGTAACCGGTGACCGTGCTTCACGATTAAAGATAAGAGCGACCATCGGGTATCTTGATACCCCGCTGGAAGACGGCGGCGGTAATACCCATGTCATCTATCTGAAATATGCCAAGGCCGAAAACCTGGCCAAGCTGCTGACCGGGCTAAAAGACCAGGGCGCTAAAAATAAATCAGTGGCCAAGGGCAAGGTGGCGCAGCCGAGGACAACCGGTAGCGTGGTCAGTCAGTCGGCTATCATACAGGCGGACGAAGAGACCAATGCCCTCATCATCACCGCTGACCCCAATACCATCAAAAATCTGAAAGCGGTTATCCGGCAACTGGATATCCGCCGTGCGCAAGTATTGATCGAAGCGATCATCGCTGAGATTACGATGTCCAACGATAAAGAGATCGGTGTCGGTCTGGCCGTCGATGGAACCACGAAGAGCGGTGGTGTTCTGCCGGTAGGGGTCAGTAACTTTGCCGGTATCGGTGAGCTACTGACATCGGTGATCGGCGGTGTGGCGCCGGCAAGCATCCCTGCAGGTGCTTCTTTTGCCATCGGCGGAGAGAACAGTTCCGGTCTGCGTTATGGGGCTTTATTGGTGGCACTGCAGACTGATCAGAACACCAATATCCTGTCGACACCCAATATCGTGACGCTGGACAACGAAGAAGCTGAGCTGATCGTTGGCCAGAACCTGCCATTCGTTACCGGCAGTTTTACCGGCGCCGGCAGTACCAATCCGAATAATCCGTTCCAGACCATCGAGCGTCAGGACGTCGGCCTTACCCTGAAAGTGACCCCGCAGATCAATGAGGGTGATACTGTCAAGTTAGTGCTCGAGCAGGAAACGTCGACCGTTATACCCGGCACAATCGAACTGGGTATCGCTACCCGTAAACGTTCGATAAAAACCAGCGTACTGGTCGATGATGGCGGTATCCTGATCCTCGGCGGACTGATTCAGGAAGAGGTGACCGATACGCAGAGCAAGGTTCCGTTGCTGGGTGATATCCCGCTCATCGGTTTTCTGTTCCGTTCAGAGAGTACCACCAAGACCAAGGCCAATCTGATGGTGTTCCTGCGTCCGACTATCCTGCGTGATTATCGCGATGCGGCATTTGTCACCAATGAGAAATATAATTATATCCGCGGTATCGAAAGTGAAGCCTACGATAAAGAAGATGAGAGCTATGGTCTGCTGGATGGCGCCGCACCGAGACTGCCGCCGATAGAAGAGCTGGACCGTTCAAAGCAGGGCACTGGAAAATCCAAAGTAGAAGTTGAAAAAGATGATGTCTGGGCGGATGACTGGGAAGATGACGATGACAGCCTCATCTGATGTCGTCGAGAAGATCGCTGATAACATAAGCTTACCGGCAGAAAAGAGCCATCCGGCTGCAGTGCCGGCTGCCGATTCGGCACGGGTCATAAGCGCACAGATATTGCCTTATGCGTTTGCCAAACGACATGGTGTGTTGATTGGGCAGATCGATGATGCGTCGGTGAATGTCCTGTATCGAAATTCTCCGGATCCGGTCATACTCGCCGAAGTCGCTCGCATCACCCGGCGAAAGGTCACCTTGAATTCCATAAGCGACGAGCAGTTTGCGGCTTTGCTGGCACAGACTTATGAGCAGGCCAGTGATCAGGCGATGGCGATGATGGAAGGCGTCGGCGAAGAACTGGATCTCGATGAGCTGGCCGAAACCCTGGAGCCGGAAGACCTGATGGAAGCGGATGATGATGCGCCTATCATCCGTCTGATCAACGCACTGTTGAGCGAAGCCATCAAAGTGAGCGCCTCCGATGTGCACATCGAGCCTTTTGAGAATCATATGCGGGTACGTTTTCGTGTCGATGGTATGCTGCGTGAAATATTGCAGCCGCCGGGAAATATCGCACCGCTGGTCATATCCCGGATCAAGGTGATGGCGAAGCTGGATATCGCAGAGAAACGCCTGCCGCAGGACGGCCGCATCTCATTGCGGGTCGCTGGGCGTGCGGTCGACGTGCGTGTATCAACACTGCCTTCCGGTCATGGCGAGCGCGTGGTCATGCGTCTGCTGGACAAGCAGGCGGGTCGGCTTGATCTCGAACAGCTGGGCATGTCGGACAGTGTGCACGATAATTTTCATGATCTTCTGCATAAACCGCATGGCATCATACTGGTCACCGGGCCTACCGGTTCCGGTAAAACAACGACATTGTATGCCGGCCTGACCGTGCTCAACGTTAAGTCGCGAAATATATTGACCGTCGAAGATCCCATCGAGTATTACATCGACGGTATCGGTCAGACGCAGGTGAACACCAAGGTCGATATGACCTTCGCGCGCGGTCTGCGTTCTATCCTGCGTCAGGATCCGGACGTGGTGATGATCGGTGAGATCCGTGATCTGGAAACCGCCTCGATAGCGGTGCAGGCCAGTCTGACCGGTCATCTCGTGTTATCTACGCTGCATACTAACAGTGCTATCGGTGCGGTAAGTCGATTGCGTGATATGGGCGTAGAACCCTTCCTGCTGGCATCAAGTCTGATCGGGCTGATGGCGCAGCGTCTGGTACGCAACCTGTGTCCGCATTGTAAGCGGCCACATACCATCACGGCAAAAGAACGTGAATGGCTGGGCATGGAGGAAGCGGATGAAACCGTTATCTATAGCCCGCAAGGCTGCAGCGAATGTAATCACCTGGGTTACAACGGCCGTAGCGGTCTGTATGAATTTATCCCGGTTGATCATAAGCTGCAGAACATGATCCACGAAGGAGAGAGTGAGCAGGTGATGGAAGATTATGCACGTACCATATCACCCGGTCTGACACAGGATGGTAAACGCATGATCCTGGACGGCCATACTTCGCTGGAAGAAGTGCTGCGTGTCAGCAGGGACGATTAGCGCGCGTAGCGCGCAATGAAAAGTGAATAATGAAAAATGAAAAATGAAAACATTAAATACATAAAGCTGGCATCAAAGACGAAGCCTTTGATGTTTAACATTTTTCATTTTTCATTATTCACTTTTCATTGCTTTTAAACCGTGGCCGCTTTCGACTACATTGCACTGGATGCTAAAGGCAAGGAACGCAAGGGCGTTATAGAAGGCGACTCTGCGCGGGCGATCCGTCAGCAGCTGCGTGACAAAGGTCTGATGCCGCTGGAGATCACCGAGAGCAAGAAAAAAGCGCAGGCCAGGAAGAGCAGTAAAGGCGGCGGCTTTCAGTTCTCACAACTTGTGCAGCGCGGTATCAGTGCCACTGAACTTGCATTGCTGACAAGACAGCTGGCAACATTGATCCAGGCCGCTTTACCACTGGATGAAACGTTGGCGGCGGTCGCCAACCAGTCTGAAAAACCGCGTATCAAAAGCATGCTGTATGCGATCCGTTCCCGTGTGCTGGAAGGTCATCCACTGGCGACCGGGCTGTCGGATTACCCTAAAGTTTTTCCTGAACTCTATCGTGCGACGGTAGATGCAGGTGAGCAGTCAGGTCATCTCGACACCGTACTCGAACGACTCGCCGACTATACCGAGAGCCAGCAGGAGATTCAGGGCAAGGTGCGTCAGGCACTGATTTATCCCGCATTCTTATCTTTGTTTGCAGTGTCTATCGTCGTCTTTATGATGACCAGTATCGTACCCCAGGTGGTTTCGGTATTCGAAGATACCGGTCAGCAGCTGCCGGGACTTACCCTCTCACTGATCGCGATGAGTGACTTCGTCGTCGATTACGGCATGTTCATGCTGGTTATCGTCATCGCTGCGGTTATCGGTTTTCAGGTGTTGCTGACCCGTCCCGCCTTCGTTCTGAAGTACCACATGTTTTTATTTCGACTGCCGTTGATCAGTCGTCTGGTACGTGGCCTGAACGCAGCGCTTTTTACCCGCACTTTCAGTATCCTGACCGGCAGCGGTGTTAACGTGATCGAAGCCATGAAGATCTCTGCAAAGGTAGTGGCAAATCTGCCTATGCGCGAAGCGATCTTGAAAGCGACAGACCGGGTGCGTGAAGGTACCGGCATCAAAAATGCGCTGGATCAGAGCAAACTCTTTCCACCGATGACCCTGCAGCTGATCGCCAGCGGCGAGAATAGCGGAAAACTGGAAGAGATGCTCGAGCGTGCGGCGGTGCAGCTTGAGCGTGAGCAGGTCACGCTCATCGCCTATATCGTCGGCATTATGGAGCCGGTCATCATCCTGGCGATGGGTATTCTGGTCTTGCTCATCGTGCTGGGTATCCTGCTGCCGATCTTCGATATGAACTCACTGGTCAAATAAAAGAATACCCGCTTCTATGAAATATAGTGGCTATCCACACGTCTAACTGATATCCGTGTAGCTAATAAACTAAAATATCTCTTATGAGCAAAATCGTCAATTCTCTAATACTGTTTTCGTTGCTATTGCTGGCAACGCCATCAAGTGCGGTAACCGTTAATCTGGATTCTACAGGTGAAGGAGGGGGCGGCGCCTTCTCAGGTGAACTGCTGGAGAGCAGCTGTGCGAAAATAGGCGTAGTCATGTATCACGGTCGCGGTTCAACGCCTACAGGGCCTGTGGTGGAAGAGCTGCGTACTTCCCTGTTCCGGGCTGGTTATACAACGCTGTCTATCGAGAATCCTCTGCCCGCAAGTGGTGTTCCCAATTTTTCTGATTACGTTACCGATGTGGATGCTGTCTTTATTGAGACTTATGCGCGCATGCGTACGGCCATTAATCTCTTGCATTCGCGCGGTGTCGAGCAGGTCGTGCTTGCAGGTTTCAGTCTGGGTTCACGTTTTTCGACGGCACATGTCGCCCGTGGACAGCTAGATGAGCTTACTATTCTTGGCTTGATCGGTATTGGAATGTACGGAGATAGCGTTGATCCGCTTAATGTATCCGACACTTTGAAAGAAGTTACCATTCCGGTGCTTGATATCTATGGCGATGCCGATACCAGTGCTGCCAGCTCTGCAGCTGCAAGGCTTGCTGCATACGCCGGGGCAGACTATACGCAAACAAAATTATTTTGCCTGGCTGGTTTAAACTGCCATCAGCTGGAAGGTTTAAAGGGCAATGATAGTATGCCACTAGAAATTACGGTTAATGCCTGGATGCAGGCTATTGCGCCGGCAGCTGTACTACCGAACTGTGGAACACAGCCTCCGCCTGCGACAGCCCCACCACAGACGATTCCTGATGCAGGCGGAAGTACGTTGGATCTTTATCTTCTGTTGTTACTGCCGGTTCTGCTGTCTGTTTTTCGCCG
>JADFWE010000027.1 GCA_015222915.1 Pseudomonadota bacterium
GTTGGTATTAACTCTGTTGAGCAATACATCGGTGATACTGCATTTAAAGAAGGTTTCAAATTTGATAACAGCGCTGAGATGACCGGCAAGAAAGTTGCCATCATCGGTGGTGGTCCTGCTGGTATGGCTGCGGCTTACCAACTGCGTCGTAAAGGCATCGCTTCTACCATCTTTGATGATCACAAAGAGCTTGGCGGCATGATGCGTTATGGTATCCCTGGCTACCGTACTCCTCGCGATTTCCTGGACAACGAATGTCAACGTATCCTGGACATGGGCAACATCGAAACACGTATGGAAACTCGTGTTGGTCGTGATGTAAGCCTGGAAGACGTAGAAAAAGAACATGATGCAGTACTGTGGGCATTAGGTTGCTGGACTGGCCGTGGCGTTCCTCTGGAAGGCTGGGACGAGACGCCTAACTGTGTATCTGCGGTTAAATTCCTCGAGCAGTTCAACAAAGGCGAAATGAAGTACACGGGCAAGAAAGTACTGTGTATCGGTGGTGGTGATACCTCTATCGATGTCGTGTCAGTATCACGTCGTATCGGTACATTGGCTGACTACAACGAAAATCCTGAAACTGTGGTTAACGGTGAGTCTTCTCACGCTGATCACGATTCTTCTAAGAACATACCTTGTGAACTGGTAACCCTGACAGCACTGTTCAAGAAAGAAGAGATGACTGCGGCTCCGCACGAAGTTGAAGATGCGACTATCGAAGGCGTTCAGATCATGAACGAAGTTATGCCTGTCGAGATCATCCGTGATGCAGACGGTCGTGCCACTGGCATGAAGTTTGTCGACTCTACCTGGGAAAACAATGCTCCGGTTGCTGTCGAAGGTGGTAAAGAATACACCGTTGAAGCTGACATCATCGTTGCTGCGATCGGTCAGGGTGGTAACCTTGAAGGTGTTGAAGAGTTCAACAACGGTCGTAACCTGATGGATGCAGACAACCTGTTCCGCGTACCGGGTAAAGAGAATCACTATGTATGTGGCGACATCGTTCGTCCTCACCTGCTGACTACTGCAATCGGTCAGGCTTACATCGTTTCTGAAACTATCGAAAACGATTTCAACCATGTTGCGATGAAGAAACGTCCAAAAGTTGACGTTCATCACTTCGACCTTACTGATAAATTAGTTGAGACTGGCTTAAGCGTTGACTCATACAATGTAGACGAGCATAAAGATGACGGGCAGCGCGGTACAGATACTGACAGCTATGCGATTCACAACTACGAAGATCGTTCAGAGCAGGAAATCATCACTGCTGATGAATTATTCCTCGGACACTTCGAGTACACAGAGCGTAACCTTCGCGATACTGACGTACCATCTTCTGATGAAGTATTAGGTCACATGGCAGAACGCCAGATCAGTCTTGAAGAAGAGAAAGCGGTTGCTGAAGCCGGTCGTTGCATGAGCTGCGGCATGTGTTTCGAATGTGACAACTGTGTTATCTACTGTCCTCAAGATGCGGTCTTCCGTGTTAAGAAAGACAGCAAGACATTAGGTCGTTACGTAGACACTGACTACACCAAGTGTATCGGTTGCCACATATGCTCTGATGTATGCCCTACCGGCTATATCGATATGGCTCTGGGTGTCGCTTAGAGAACGATTTATTAATGCCCTCATTGCGAGCCATTATGATTAATATGGGCGTGGCAATCTCTTTTAAACGACACAGTCGCCAAATGAGATTGCTTCGTACCTCGCAATGACTAATTAAAAGATAAAACAGGTAATCTGATGACAAGATTTTTACGACCATTATTGGTATTGATAGGCTTCATGCTACTGTCTACTTCGACATTGGCAGAAACGCCCTTCCCTACGATTCATGAGCCTTCTGATGAAAGCAAGAAGTGCATTCATCCTGAAGACGAGATGCGTAGAAATCACATGAATTACATCCTGCATGAACGTGATGAAACCATGCATGAAGGTATCCGTGGTGAGCCTGAGGGTCTGGCAAACTGCATCAATTGCCACGTTGAACCAAACGAAAGTGGCGAGATCGCCGGTATCGAGACTAAGGAACACTTCTGTAGCGCATGCCATGAATACGCAGCGGTGCAGATCGACTGTTTCCAGTGTCATGCTGACCGCCCGCAGAAGTATATCGACCGCAGCAAGCACTCTTCTTCGCTAAGAGATCAGCTGCAGAGAACTCTGGCAGCCGCCGAGGCAGCTACTGAAGGAGCTCGCCCATAATGAACAATTCCAAAGAGACAGCTGAAGTGACTACACCTGTTAATAGTTCCAGACGCGACTTTTTATCAAAAGCTGCTGTTGCCGGAACCGTAACGATAGCACCTGGTATATTCCTGCACCGCACTGCCGGCGCAGCCGTGGCCGATACAGATGTGTCTGAAATAGAAGCATCTGAAGCAGCAGACATGAATACTTCTGTTTCGACACGACCTTTAGACCAGGATGTCAGCAATAAAAATCGCTGGGGCATGTTGATCGACACCACCAGGTGCGCCACTGGCTGCACAGACTGTGTTGATGCCTGTAATGAAGAAAATGGCCTGGTCGGTCATGGTAGACCGGAAACAGATACTCAGTACATACGCAAAGTCACGCTGAAGAGCAAATCAACAGGTCATGAACTGTCATTGCCGCTGATGTGCCAGCACTGTGAAACCGCACCCTGTGCAGATGTCTGCCCTACCGGTGCCTCTTTCGTTCGTGCTGACGGTATAGCGCTAGTCGACAAACACATCTGTATCGGTTGTCGCTACTGTATGATGGCCTGCCCGTACAAAGCACGCTCTTTCGTACATGAAGCAGTAGAGAACCAAAAATTAACTGCACCTCGTGGTAAAGGCACGGTAGAAGCCTGCACCATGTGTGTTACCCGGGTAGATAACGGCGGCATACCTGCATGTGTAGAGGCCTGTACTGCCGAAAATCACAATGCGATGATATTCGGTGACCTGAGAGACCCGAACAGCCCGCTCTCCATCGAGCTGAAGAAGCACGGTGGCAAACAGCTGCGTTCTGATCTGGCACTGAACACCGGTGTGCGTTATCAGGGTTTGAATGAGTAAAGAACAAACATTTTTTTGCCGCAAAGGACGCAAATAAACGCAAATAAATAATTAAGCTCTACGCGTTGCGTAGAAAAAAATAATTCTTCTATTAGCGTTCATTAGCGGAAAAGAATTAAAGTTACTATTTCTGTTAGTTTAATAGAACACACTGAGTGTTTATAAGAGAAAACGATGAGTAAAATAGAATACACCTCTTTAGAAGGCAAAAGCTTACCTTACTTCGGTTTATTGGGTGGTTTGGCTTTTATGATGTTGCTGGCGATAGGCTCAGTGTTTTACATGGAGCACGAAGGTCACCATGTAACCGGCATGACCAACCAGATCGTCTGGGGTATGCCGCATGTATTCGCTATTTTCCTTATCGTTGCCGCATCCGGTGCGCTCAACATCGCTTCTATAGCATCGGTATTCCGTAAAAAGATCTATGAGCCGATGGCGCGCCTGTCTGCGCTACTGGCCATCGCCCTGCTGACCGGCGGTCTTATCGTACTGCTGCTCGATCTGGGCCGCCCTGATCGTCTGATCATCGCCATGACCTACTATAACTTCAAGTCGATCTTTGCCTGGAACATCATCCTGTACACCGGCTTCTTCGGCTTTGTCGGCGTATATCTGTGGACCATGATGGACCACACCGTATACAAGTTTAAGCCTTATGCAGGCTTCTCAGCTTTCGTCTGGCGTCTGATACTGACCACTGGTACCGGTTCGATCTTCGGCTTTCTGGTGGCACGCTCAGCCTACGATGCAGCGCTGATGGCACCGATGTTCATCGTCATGTCGTTCTCGTTCGGTCTGGCTATCTTCCTTCTGGTATTGATGGCCACCTATAAGTGGAACAACATGGAACTGGGTGATGTGGTACTCAATCGTCTCAGAAACCTTCTGGGTGTCTTCGTCGCCGGCGTACTTTACTTTACGACGGTATACCATCTGACAAACCTCTACGCCACGCAGCACCACGACGTCGAAAGATTCCTGCTGCTGGATGGCGGTATACTCACCAGTGTTTTCTGGATCGGTGAGATCCTGATCGGCGGCCTTATCCCGCTGGCGCTGATCTATGCTCCAGGAGTCAAGAACTGCCGCACTACCCTGGGTTTCATCTGTGCGATGATCATCTTCGGCGGCTTCTCAAAAATCTACACTATCCTGATCGCAGGCCAGGCATACCCGCTGGAAATATTCCCGGGCTACGAAGTAAGCAGTTCATTCTATGACGGTGCTATCAACAGCTACACGCCTAGCCTTCCTGAGATCATGTTAGGCCTCGGCGGTATCGCGTTGACGTTGTTTATCGTTGCATTTGCGCTTAAGGTGTTACGATTCCTGCCGGTTTCTCTTGCCGATAGCGTCGCTGATCCACACCACGTCAAATGAAAAATGCACTGCAATCGTTCCTGACGATTCACAGCATACCGTCCATCCATGGACATAAATAGTGAATAATGAGAAACAAAATCTCACAAAAAAACTAGAACGCTTATTTCAGGCTTCTAGTTTTTTGCTTTTGAGCTCTTCATTTTTCACTTTTCATTTTTCATTTTTCATTTAAGCCGCCTCATGTCAAGAATCTTCATCTCAGCGGCTCACAAGTCCTCTGGCAAAACCACCGTCAGCATCGGCTTATGCGCGGCGATCAAGCGGCGCGGTAATGTCGTTCAGAGCTTTAAGAAAGGACCGGATTACATCGACCCGTACTGGCTAGCGCAGGCGACCGGACGAGACTGTTACAACCTCGATTTTTTCACTATGGAGCGTGAAGAGATCCTGTCCCTGATCCATCACAAAACCACAGATGTCGATATCAGCCTGATCGAAGGCAACAAAGGCCTGTATGACGGTCTCGACCTCGATGGCAGTAACAGTAATGCAGCGCTGGCAACACTGACCGGGACACCGGTAATACTGGTGCTGAATGCCAGAGGCATGACCCGCGGTATCGCGCCACTGATCCTGGGCTATCAGGCCTTCGATAAAGAGGTATCGATAAGAGGTGTGATCCTCAACCGCCTGGGCGGTTCCCGCCATGAGAGCAAGCTGCGAAATGTTATCGAACACTATACCGATGTAGAAGTGGTCGGTGCTATCCATAATGACAGCCGCTTCGATATCGATGAGCGTCACCTGGGACTGGTGCCCGGTCACGAGGACCCCTTCTGCGAGCAGAAGATCGCCCTGCTCGCCGATGCAGTCAACGAACAGGTGAATATGGATACGGTACTCGACATCGCAGGACAGGCACCTGCTTTATCATCAGACAGCATCATCCCCGAATTCACCAGCCCGAAACATGAAGAAAAGGATATAAAGCTCGGCCTGATCCGCTGTTCAGCGTTTGGTTTCTATTACCCGGATGACCTGCAGGCACTTGAAAATGCCGGCGCAGAGATCATCGAGATCGACCCCTGCCACCAGAAAGAGCTGCCCGACATCGACGCCCTGTTCATCGGCGGCGGCTTCCCGGAAACCCATATGACGGAGCTGGAAGCAAACGAAGGACTGCGACTATCGATCAAGGAAGCCATCGATAATGGACTGCCTGCCTACGCTGAGTGCGGCGGTCTGATGTATCTGGCACGTTCTATCAGTTGGGAACGTGACGGTGAAAACCAGACCTGCGAGATGGTTGGCTGTGTTGATACCCATATCATCATGGAGAAACGCCCGCAGGGCCGTGGTTATGTACAGCTGGAAGAGACCGAAAACAGCCTGTGGCCGGGCCGTACAGACAAGATCATCAATGCGCACGAATTTCATTATTCGCGTTTTGATGATGTAAACTTTAACAATAAGGGCAAAGATGTTAAATTTGCCTTCCACATTAAACGTGGGACAGGGATTGATGGTAAATCGGACGGTTATATCTATAAAAACCTGCTAGCCAACTATACCCATCAACGTAACACAAAGAACAATCCCTGGGCACAACGATTCATCAGTTTTGCCAGAATGTGCAAGCAGGATCGATAGACTTTACCGTTAGCCTGAAACCTGTTCAGCCTGGCAAACAAACACAAGAAGCAATACTATGATAACGATTACTCCAGCAGCAGCTGCACAGATTAAACTTTCGGCTGAACAGGGAAAGACCGAAGGCATGTCCCTGCGCATCGCTGCCTCGCGCAATGACGATAACAGTATTCACTACGGCATGGGTTTCGACGATAGCAAAGAAGATGATGTAACCGTCACAGCCGAAGATGTCGAGATCATCATATCAGCAGGAAGTGCCGAATTATTGAAAAACGCGACCATCGACTTCGTCGAACTGGAGCCTGAAAAATTCCAGTTTATCTTCCTGAACCCAAACGACCCGAACTATAAACCGCCTGCAGAATAAGACGCAGAACGCCCCTGACACGAGTAAGCGTAGCGCAACACTGATACTCCATGACTGAAAATTCCTCTTTCGAATGGAGCCCGTCAGCGATCAAACTGCTGTATCGCATCACCAGCTCACTGAGTTCAGCCAATGACAGAGATCAGATATATAAGGATTTCCTGACCCTGTTAAAACAGCACTTCGATGCTGCTGCAGGATCGATACAGCTCATCACTAACGAAGGGTTAATGGACCTAACCGCCTATTTCGGCATCACCGAAGAACAGGCTAACAGCATACAACACGCGCCCATCGATGGTCATCTGTTCAGTTTTGAGACCGATGTCATCGATGAGATCCAGGTCCGTGAGACCAGCCTGGCCATCGACTCCCTGCCGCCCAGACAATTGTGTATCCCTATCCGTTTCAAGATCCGTACCCTGGGCGTGATCAATCTTTTTGTCAAAGATGATATCGATATCGAAGAAGAACTGGCTTATCTATTACTCTCCATCGGTGCCCACCTCGGTGAATTCGTCGAGCGCAGCAACATCGAAAAGGCCAAACGCCACCTGCTGATCAAGGATGAACGCAACATCATCGCCAATGAATTACACGACTCATTGGCCCAGACGCTGGCCTCACTACGCTTCCAGGTACGTATCCTTGACCAGAGCCTGCAGCCGATGGGCGATTTCATGGCATTTAAGACCATCGAATCAGTCGAACACGGGCTGGATGAAGCAACTACCGATCTGCGTGAACTCATCGCCCACTGCCGCGTCCCTATCGAAGAACAGGGACTGGTTCCGGCAGTCAGCCGCGCCGTCGAAAAGTTCCGCAAAGATACCGGCATCCATATCCTGCTGCAGTGCGAAGAGACAACACTGTCGCTGCCATCAAATATGGAACTCAATGCCTACCGTATCGTTCAGGAGGCGCTGACCAACATCAAAAAACACGCCAATGCCTATATCGTTCGAGTATTATTAAACCGTGATGATGATGGTAATATCAGTATCCTGATCGAAAATGACGGTAAAGGCTTCGATCAGCGGAAGATACACAGCTCGGAAGGTGAGCACCTCGGTCTGACCATCATGAAAGAAAGAGCAAAGCATCTCGGTGGCGAATTAAAGATCGAAAGTGAACCGGATGAAGGCACTCGCGTAGAATTGCGCTTCCAATATAAGGAAGAAAATGCCAAAACATGATAAATTCGGCATTACGACAGAATATTCAGCAAAACCTTTAACAAACTGACCAGGCGGCGATAATAAACCATGCGCGTAATAATCATTGATGATCATGCCCTTTTTCGGGATGGCCTGAAAGGCCTGTTAGAACAGCGGAACATAGATGTTGCCGGTGTTGCTGCCGACGGTAAAGAAGGTATCGAACTGGCGAAGAAGATTCAGCCGGACATCATCCTGCTCGACCTGCGTATGCCTAACATGGGTGGTCTGGATACCCTGCCGATACTGCGCAAGGAACTACCAGCAACCCCGGTAGTGATGCTGACCACCAGTAATGACGAGAGTGACCTGATCAAAGCCCTGCGCACCGGTGCCCAGGGATATCTACTAAAAGATATGGAACCGGAAGAACTGGTCGGTGCATTACGTGATATCGAAAACGGCAAAAATGTGGTCGCTGCAGACCTCACCGATGCCCTCGCCCGAATGGTACAGGGCGAAACCACCATCGATGATGATGAAGGCCCGTTCTCGGAGCTGACCCCGCGTGAGACCGAAATCCTTTGTCTGCTAGCAGAAGGCCAGAGCAATAAACTCATCGCCAGAAACCTAGGCATCTCCGATGGCACGGTTAAACTGCACGTAAAAGCCATCCTCAGAAAGCTGAGCATCCATTCACGGGTAGAAGCCGCAGTGATGGCGGTCGAACACGGCTTACGTCAGAAGAACAAAGAAAAGAATTAAAAGCTTTTCACCACAGATTAGGGCAGGACGCCCGTAAGTAGGATAATGCAAGGAGCAATTATCGAGGCGCAGAGTACACAGAGAAAATTTTTTAATATTTTAAACAACTAAAATCTCTGTGCTCTCTGTGGTGAAAATAAGTTTTTCTCTTCAACGACACATAACAAATCATGAAAACATTTAAACAGATCATCGCTGAAGTCAGCAAAGACATCACTGAAATCATGCCCTGGGATGTGGAAGAACGCATCAAGGAAAACAAGGACCTGATGATCGTCGATATCCGTGAAGAATGTGAATTTTCACGGTTCCATATCAAGGGGTCGATACTGGTGCCCAGGGGCATCCTCGAATCTGCCTGCGAAGAAGAATACGAAGACGCCATTCCTGACCTGGTGGACGGCCGTGATAAAGAGATCGTCATCATCTGCCGTTCCGGCCTGCGCAGTGTACTCGGTACACATATGCTGCAGATGATGGGCTTCAAAAATATTTGCTCCATGAAGACCGGCTTGCGCGGCTGGAATGATTATGAGTTGCCACTTTTCGATTTAGAGAAGAAACAGCTCGACCCGGACGATGTTGAGGAAATGTTAAAAGCTGGGTTTTGTTCGGCGTTTATGCACCCCGATAGACGCACTATAAAAGCGTAGTGCGTAATGAAAAATGATTTTCACAAAAAACATCACCGGAAATCACCAGAAAACCTGATCTAGCCAGCTAAAAACCAAAAACTAAATCCGTACCTGCTTGTAACGTTTTTTTATATTCTTCACTTTTCATTCTTCACTTCCCTTAGTGTAGTGTTTATGATCCTTACGTCGTCTTCCTGCCTTCTGCGTAATAACCCCCTGAATCACATCCTGCCCAGGAATCTCGACCGTATCGTACAGATCATTCAACGGCTGCAGGTAATATTTACCATCGACGATACGTAACTGGCGAAAGATATACTCATTATCAACCTCAGCCATGACGTAACAGCCATCGCGGATAGTCCCGGCCGGATCGATGATAATGATCGCGCCTTCAGCAAACTCCGGCAACATGCTGTCACCCAATACCCGTAAAGCGAACGGCTCACTCGCCGCGCAACCACCTGTTGATTCCATAAAAACACCTGTAAATTAATGCCAGTGTTATACCTTACTAAAATCATATAATAATTTCACCATAGTGAGTGCGGGGATTAGGCAGACATGGTGAACAGACTATGTCAGATTAGCTCAGAAGCTGCTTTTTGGAAATGACCGCTAACGGCCAGAAGCGGACCTCCAGAGAAAACTAAAGTCAAAACCTTTTCACCGCCGAGGCGCAGAGACGCCGAGAAAAACAATATTTCATATGTAACAACGTAGATCGGGTACTGCCCGATAGACA
>JADFWE010000208.1 GCA_015222915.1 Pseudomonadota bacterium
GCTAAGCGGTAAAGATATCGCAGAGACGTGGAACTGGGGGGAGCATGTCATATATGGACATGATTGAGGAAGCACGGGTAAAAGCACTAATCACACGATCTTTTCTGTCATCCTGGACGTAGCCAGACGAGGTTGAAGGACCATGCGAAGTTGAAGGACCAGGCGAAGTCGAAGGACATTAACAGCGCGCGCGAAATGACAGGCTTCATACTGGAACCTGACGTTTTGAGGAACCTGACGTTTTAAAGAGCTACTATGTTACAAAAATTAATACAACAACTGCAGATCATCTCACAGCGTCCATTGTACTGGCTGCTGTATATCATCGGCTGCCTGTCCATGCTGGTGGTAGCACTGTATTCTCAGCATGTCAGCGGCGAGCCTCCCTGTGTCATCTGCATACAGGTACGTCTGCTGATCTCTTTACTGCTTATCGTCTCGGTGATCGGCATGATGACACGCAACAACCGCTGGCTGAACACTACTTCCAACCTGTCTGTGCTACTGATCGCGCTCTCACTGACCGAACGCTCTTATATGCTGCTGGGTACCGAACGCGGCTTCGTCTTCAGTGATTGCGGTTTCGATCTGGGCCTGCCGGCATGGTTCGATATCGAACAATGGCTGCCATGGCTATACCGGGTCGAGACATCCTGCGGTTATACACCGGAAGTGATCTTCGGCTTCACCATGGCAGAACTGTTGATGGTAATGTCTGTAACACTCCTTCTGGTTAGCCTCACTGTTTTCCTTAGTGGCCTTGTGCAGAATAAAGCTGCCAGATCACAACACAGCAGCAGTAAACGTTAAATTATTAAACTTTAGAGGTGCCCTTTAGCATTCTGATATAATACGCCACCAAAAGTGGATGCGCGGCCAGCGTCTCAACGGTTGTCGCCACTGCTTATCTTTCAGTGACCATTATTCAGAGAGCTACCATGCCTGATATTACAACCTCCAAGATCATCTATACCGAAACCGATGAAGCGCCAGCACTGGCGACATATTCGTTTTTACCCATCGTACAGGCATATGCGAACGCGGCGGATATCGTTGTCGAGACCCGTGATATCTCTCTGACCGGGCGTATCATCGCTAATTTCCCGGATGACCTGAGCACAGATCAAAAACAGAGTGATGCCCTGACTGAACTGGGCGAACTGGCTAAAACGCCTGAAGCCAATATCATCAAATTACCGAATATCAGTGCCTCCATTCCACAGCTGCACGCGGCGATCAGGGAATTACAGGAACTTGGTTATAACATCCCGAATTTCCCGGAGGACCCGCAGACTGATGAAGAAGAGAACATCAAACTGCGTTATGCCAAAGTCCTGGGTAGTGCAGTTAACCCGGTACTGCGTGAAGGCAACTCCGACCGCCGGGTAGCAGCACCGGTAAAAGAATACGCACAGAAACACCCGCACCGCATGGGTAAATGGTCCAGCGATTCAAAATCACATGTCGCATCGATGAGTGATGGTGACTTTTATTCCAGCGAACAATCCGTAGTACTGGCAGCAGATGATGACGTTAAGATCACGCTGCATAGCGATGACGGCAAAGCGACCGTATTAAAGGAATCCACACCGGTACTGGCAGGTGAGGTCATCGATTCATCGGTGATGAGTAGAAAAGCCCTGTGTGCATTCTTCGAAGAGGCCGCACAGGATGCAAAAGACAAAGACGTATTATTGTCATTGCACCTTAAAGCCACCATGATGAAAGTCTCGGATCCGATCATGTTCGGCCATGCGGTCAACGTATATTACAAAGACGTATTCGCTAAACATGCTGATACCTTCGCGAAGATCGGCGTTGACACACGCAACGGCCTGGGTGATGTTTACGCGAAGATCGCTGAGCTGCCTGAAGCACAGCGCAACGAGATAGAAGCCGATATACAGGCGGTCTATCAGACACGTCCCGAACTCGCCATGGTGAACTCTGATAACGGGATCACCAATCTGCACGTGCCCAGCGATGTTATCGTCGATGCATCGATGCCTGCGGCCATCCGCTCTTCAGGACAGATGTGGGGACCGGACGGTAAACTAAAAGATACCAAGGCGATGATCCCCGATCGCTGTTATGCCGGCATCTATCAGGCGACGATCGCCTTCTGCCAGGAACACGGCGCTTTTGATGTGACCACCATGGGCAATGTCAGCAATGTCGGCCTGATGGCACAGAAAGCGGAAGAATACGGCTCGCACGATAAGACTTTCCAGATCTCACAGGATGGCGTCGTCAGGGTCACCGATAAAGCTGGAAACACGCTGATGGAGCACAAGGTCGAACAGGGCGATATCTGGCGCATGTGCCAGACCAAAGACCTGCCGATTCAGGACTGGGTAAAACTGGCCGTTAACCGCGCCAGAGCGACCGGTCAACCGGCGATCTTCTGGCTGGATAAAAATCGTGCCCATGATGCCAACATCATCAACAAAGTTGAAACCTACCTCAAAGATCACGACACCGATGGCCTTGAGATCGAGATCATGAGTCCGGTCGATGCCATCAACTACACGCTGGAACGGGTAAGGGCAGGTAACGACACCATCTCGGTGACAGGCAACGTGCTGCGTGACTACCTGACCGATCTGTTCCCGATCCTGGAACTGGGTACCAGCGCCAAGATGCTGTCCATCGTACCGTTACTTGCCGGCGGCGGGCTGTTCGAAACCGGTGCAGGCGGTTCTGCACCAAAACATGTGATACAGGTGATCGAGGAAAATCACCTGCGCTGGGATTCACTCGGGGAGTTTCTGGCACTGGCGGTCTCAATCGAAGACCTCGCCATGAAAACCGGTAATGAAAAGGCAAAGGTGCTTGCTGAAGCGCTGGATAAAGCCAACAGCATGTTCCTGAACAACGATAGATCACCGTCGCGCAAGACAGGTGAACTTGACACCCGTGGCAGTCATTTTTATCTGGCCATGTACTGGGCACAGTCGCTGGCGGAACAAAATGACAATGAAGCACTGAAGACCATCTTCACACCGATCGCACAACAGTTAAGCGATAATGAAGACAAGATCGTTAACGAACTCATCGAAGTGCAGGGTAAGGCTGCTGATATCGGCGGTTACTACCGCATGGACAGAGAGAAAACATCGGCAGTGATGCGCCCCAGCACAACGTTGAATACGGTTATCGATAGCCTGTCGTAAACCAGGGGACAGTGTTATGGATATCAAAGCCGAAAAAGAGAACATCCAGACGCATATCGACAAGGGCAATTATCATGCGGCGATAAACCTGGCGATCTCTGCGATGAATGAATGCCGCAGGGAGAAAGATCAGGCCGGCGTGGATGAGTTCCTGGATTTCATCAAGGGCATCGTCGATACCATGGCAGATGAATTTGGTAGTCAATGATAAGTTGTTTATCTAAACGCCTGTAACCGGCACTATGCAGATTTCCCGGACATTAAAAACGTTTTTCCGCGAAGGACGTGCCCGAGCGAAGCGACAAATGTTTTCACCTTAAGTTCTGCAACCCAGGATCAAACAACCTGCCCGGCGCACCAACCCGAAGACCAGGCCCACTGGAAGTTATAACCGCCAAGCCAGCCCGTTACATCGACCACTTCACCGATAAAATACAGGCCGTCGACTTTTTTCGATGCCATGGTCCTGGATGACAACTCGTCACAATCAACACCGCCCAGGGTTACCTCAGCCGTGCGGTAACCCTCGGTACCGTTGGGGCGTATCCGCCATTGCTGTATCTGCGAAGCTATTTCCCTGATCCTGTTCGCTGACAGGTTCTGTAATGTGGTATCGATGATCTGGTCGCCTAACAGGGCAGGTAATAGACGCTTCGGCAGGACTTCTGCCAATACGGTTTTCAACTTCAGGTTTGGTTGCTGATCACGCCGTGCAGTTAGCAGGCCTGCAATATCGCTATCAGGTGCAAGATCGATGTCGATGTATTCGCCTGCATGCCAGTAAGAAGAGATCTGAAGGATAGCCGGGCCGCTCAGGCCTCGATGTGTGAACAGGATGTTCTCATTGAAATTGATATGATCCTCTTTTTTGTGTTCGTTACTCACATCGCTCTTCACTGAGACACCGGAAAGCTGCTCCAGCTTATCTTTATCTTCCGGTTGCAGGGTCAACGGTACAAGGCCCGGCCGTGTCGGCCAGATATGATGACCGAACTGTTCGGCGATCTTGTAACCGAGAGGGCTGGCGCACATCCTGGGTATCGACAGACCACCGCTGGCGATAACCAGCGACCTTGCCAGAAAACTGCCGGCCGTACTTTCGATGCCAAATTCATCTGTATTATCTTTATCAACGTTTGTGATATCACAGTTGAGTCGTATCTCTACGCCTGACCTGCTGCACTCGTCGAGCAGCATCTTCAGGATATCTTTGGCGCTGTTCTCGCAGAACAGTTTTCCAAGATCCCGTTCGTGGTAGGGAATATGGTGTTCGTTCACCATGGCGATAAAATCCCACTGGGTATAACGGCTGAGTGCTGATTTGCAGAAATGCGGATTGTGCGAGATGAAATTATCAGCATCGATATCCATATTGGTGAAATTACAACGTCCACCACCGGACATGAGAATTTTTTTCCCGGCTTTGTTAGCGTGGTCAAGCACGATGACCTTTCTGCCACGGCGACCGGCTTCGATAGCACACATCAGACCGGAGGCACTCGCGCCGATAATAACTATATCGGTTTTTATTTTTTTTGCGGTCACTGTCTATTACAACGCTCTGAAAGATCAGACATCAGGTATTACCAATAATTTAAAGTCAGTATAAACAAATCCGCAGGCAGGAAACCCGCCAGAAGATCAACCGGGAAAACGCGAAAATTGACGGATATGCTTAGCCCAGGTCAATAATGTGAACAGGCATTGCTGATATAATCATCGCACCTTATATATCTTACATTATTTGATAAAAATTTATGAAAACAGATGACCTGCGTCAGAAATTTATGCGCAAAGGATTGAGCCACGACGAGCTAAACGATGAACCTGTCAGACAGTTTGAAAGCTGGTATGCGACGACCAACGATAGTGACATGCACGAACCCAGTGCCATGTCTCTGGCAACCGTCGATAAAGATGGCCAGCCATGGCAGCGTTTCGTGTTGTTAAAGATGTTCGATGAAGACGGTTTTGTCTTCTTCACCAATTACGAGAGTCGAAAGGCACAGCATATCGCTGACAACTCAAAGGTTAGCCTGTTATTCCCATGGCATGTCCTGGGACGGCAGGTAAAGATAACCGGCACAGCAGAGAAGATACCAACTGCAGAATCTCTAAAATATTTTGCCACCCGCAACAGGGGCAGCCAGCTCGGCGCATGGGCATCGCAACAGAGCCAGATGATCAACTCACGTTCCATCCTGGAGACCATGGTCGATAGCATGAAGCGAAAATATGCTGATAAGGAGGTTCCATTACCGCCATTCTGGGGCGGTTACCGGATCAGACCTTCCACCTATGAATTCTGGCAGGCGAGAGAGAGCAGGCTGCATGACTGTTTTATCTACCGGCGCAGCGAAGAGGGTGATGGCTGGTACAGTGAGCGACTGGCGCCCTAGGGATACTCTGATCAAGTTAATTACACGAGCAAATAATCTGGCCTGCCCGATCGATGGCCTGAAACTGGATCGTATCGGCAAGCAGCTGAGCTGCGAAAACGGCCACAGCTATGATATCGCCAGACAGGGTTACGTCAACCTGTTACCGGTACAGCATAAACGCTCGAAACAGCCGGGTGACAGCAAGGTGATGGTGGTCGCCAGAAGCGAGTTTTTAGACAGTGGTGTCTATCAACCGATAGCAGACAAGTTAGTCGAAACCGTACTGACGCTGTTGCCTGCAGACGGGGAGACCTGCATCCTCGATGCCGGCTGCGGTGAAGGTTACTATTTTGATACTGTATTCACAGCACTCGGAGAACTTGCGGGCGAACGGGCGTCTAAAGGCGAGCTTTCATTGATCGGCCTCGACATCTCAAAAGACGCCATCATTCAGGCGACTAAAAGAAACAGGCAGACCAGCTGGATCGTCGGTACGAACAGGCAACCACCGCTGCTGGATAATAGTGTTGATATCATCCTGTGTATGTTCGGTTTCGTCAGTGCGACCGGGTTTGAGAAGGTTCTGAAGCCCGGCGGAAAGATAGTCCTCGTGGATCCCGGTATCGAGCACCTGAAAGAGTTACGCGAGATCATCTACCCGGAAGTGAAAAAGTCTGCTCAGTCCGGATCACGGACGACTGAACTTCCCGGGTTCTCATCGTTAAAAACGGAGAAGCTCCGCTTCACGACCGAGATATCGGATGTTACACAGATCAATAACCTGCTACTGATGACGCCGCATTTCTACCGGGCATCAAAAGCAGGCAGGGAAGCCGCGAGTCGATTAGATACGCTGGCTATTACCATCGATGTGACTTTTCGAGTTTTTGAAAAAACATAAAATCTGATATGAGTAATTGAAGTGATGATCAGTAAAGTTATTGCAATAGATCTGCTTCGATCC
>JADFWE010000028.1 GCA_015222915.1 Pseudomonadota bacterium
AGCTCATGCTTCAGCTCATACATCGAATGACCTCATCATGTTCTGAGCCATCTTCATCCAGGCAACCTCTGATTAAGTATTGGTCGAAGCCTGTCAGATACCGTACTGGCGACGATAGTCTTCCATGGCTGCGAGATGCTGGACGACCGAATCATCACCACTCATATAATCGATAAGATCAGCCATGGTGATAATGCTAAACACGTCGATAGAATAGTCGCGATGCACTTCCTGTATCGCCGACAGTTCTCCCTTGCCTTTTTCCTGCCGGTCCAGTGCGATCAGGACCGCCGAGGTCGTCGCCCCTTCTGCTTTAATAATATCCACGGCCTCGCGGATCGCGGTGCCGGCGGTAATCACGTCATCAACGATGAGCACATTGCCTTTCAATTCCGCACCGACGATAAGACCGCCTTCACCGTGGTCTTTGGCTTCTTTGCGGTTGAAGGCGTAAGGTTTATCGATACCGTGATTGACCGACAGCGCATAGGCGATGGCTGACACCAGCGGGATACCTTTATAGGCAGGGCCGAACAGGACATCGTAATCGATATTTTCATCTAAGATGGTCTGCGCGTAACAGCTGCCCAGCTCGGCCAGCGCATAACCGCTGTTGAACAGACCGGCATTGAAAAAATAGGGACTGACCCGGCCAGACTTGAGCGTGAACTCACCGAAACGAAGCACCTGATATCTGATGGCCAGCTCGATAAATCTTTTTTTGTTTTCCTGCATAGTTTTTCTGCCTAGAACCGCTGTATCTGTAAAGTATACGTGATTTTGATGTATCATAGGCAGTCACATAATAAGAAAACAACTCACATAGAAAATCAAAAATAACAATGATGCGTATTATCTCCGCCAATACCAACGGCATACGTGCTGCGGCGAAAAAAGGTTTTTTTGACTGGTTAAAAAAAGTTGATGCCGACGTGGTCTGCATCCAGGAAACCAAGGCACAGTTCCATCAGCTCAGCGATGAGATCTTTTCACCACAAGGTTACTTCTGCGAATATCACGATGCCGAGAAAAAAGGTTACAGCGGTGTCGCCATCTACAGCAAGGTGAAACCGAAAAAGATCATCAAAGGTATCGGCTGGCACGACATCGATATCGAAGGCCGCTTCATCGAGTTCCAGTTTGAAAAGCTCAGCGTCATATCCTTATATATGCATTCCGGTTCCGCCAGCGAAGAACGCCAGGACGTGAAGTTCGATTTCATGGAGCGCTTCATGGGTTACCTGCAGGCACTTCGCCGTAAACGCCGGGAGTTCATCATCTGCGGCGACTGGAATATCGCCCATAAAAAGATCGATATCAAAAACTGGAAAGGCAACCAGAAAAACTCCGGCTTCCTGCCCGAAGAACGTGAGTGGATGGATACGTTATTTGACGAGATCGGCTTCGTCGATGCCTTCCGCGTCGTCAATCAGTTACCCGACCAGTACACCTGGTGGTCTAACCGCGGTCAGGCGTGGGCCAACAATACCGGCTGGCGTATCGACTACCAGGTGATCACACCTAAACTGGCCCCGCTGGTCAAAGCGGCAGACATCTATAAAGATGAACGCTTCTCCGACCACTCACCATTGATCGTCGATTACGATTTCACGCTGGAATGAACTTCACCAGATGAGTCGCCGTCAATGAGCCACACCGAACCTGAAAATCTGCATGTCTGAGTCTGGCGAGCAGGACACAGTACAGCCAAAAAGCTGGCTGCAGGCGATAAAGATCTATCGCCAGCCGCGCGTGCTGGCCATGTTATTCCTGGGTTTCTCTGCCGGCCTGCCCCTGTTGCTGGTGTTCGGCACCCTATCCGGCTGGCTGGCGCGTGAAGGCATAGACAAGAGCACCATCGGGCATGTCAGCTGGGTCGCTCTGCTCTATGGCCTTAAGTTCATCTGGTCACCGCTGGTCGACCACCTGAAACTGCCGCTGCTGTATCACACTTTTGGCCAGCGACGTAGCTGGATGCTGCTGGCACAGGTCGGCATCATCTCCGGGCTGCTGCTGATGGCAGGCACCGATCCGCACACGCAGCTCACCCTGCTGGTCTATGCCGCCCTGCTGGTCGCCTTCTCCTCCGCGACACAGGATATCGCCATCGATGCCTGGCGCATCGAAGCCATGCCGGTAGAGGCACAGGGTGCGATGGCCGCCACCTACCAGACCGGTTACCGGCTGGGCATGCTGCTGGCCGGTGGCGGCACCTTCACCATCGCCTATTACGCCTCCTGGCCGGTCGCCTACAGCGTACTAGCCATGTGCATGGTGCTCGGCATCATCACCACACTGATCATCACCGAACCGGAGCATGTCATCTCGCGTAATACCTGGAAACAGGAAGAGAAGGTCATCCACTTTCTCGAAGGCTCCGCACATCTGCCTAAAAACCTGCAGAGCATCTACGCCTGGTTTATCGGTGCCGTGGTCTGTCCGTTTACCGACTTTTTTATCCGTAATGGAAAATACGCGCTGATCATCCTGTTGTTTATCGGCCTGTTCCGCATCAGCGACATCACCATGGGCATCATGGCGAATCCACTGTATGTCGATATCGGTTACAGTGATCTACAGATCGGCCTGGTCACCAAGACCATCGGCCCGATCATCACCATCCTCGGTGCCATCGTCGGCGGCATACTGGTGATGCGCTACGGCATGATGAAGATCCTGCTACTGGGCGCTTTCCTGGTGATGGCAACCAACCTGCTGTTTGCTATTCTCGCCATCCTGCCGGCCGATACCTTATATTTAGCCATGGTCATCGGCGCTGACAATCTGAGCGGTGGCCTCGCCGGCTCAGCCTTCATCGCCTACCTCTCAAGCCTGACCAACCGCGCCTATACCGCGACACAATACGCGCTGTTCAGCTCGCTGATGTTATTACCGGCCAAATTCATCGGTGGTTTTTCGGGCGATATCGTCGATGCATACGGCTTTGTCCCCTTCTTTATCTATACCGCTTCGATGGGCTTCCCTGCCATCCTGCTGATTCTTTACCTGATTCGCTACCCTGCCTCAAAAGAAGAAACCCGCTAAAAGCCTCTATAATCTTGAGTCAAAATCATGAAGTTCTAGCTCATTTATCACTTCGCAATACCTTTTATCCTGTAACTCATTGATTATTTACTTCCGATAATAAAAAAATTTCCGCCACAGCACCCGCCACAGCGGCGTTCCACACAAAATAATCAATTTGTTGATAAAAATCATTGGCAAATTCATGCGAACTTTATAATATTAGACTACACTAATGCTTAAGATAAATAGTAACAGGAGAACTGTCATGATTTTAGATGCTCTGACTTATTCGATAATGACAATCGTTGTAGTTTTAACAATCGTTATCTTTCAACTATCGCGCACAAAGAGTTAAGCGCAGATTTATTAAATGAGCAAAAATTTCATAAATGAGATAACAAGGTAGTAATGATGACAAATTTAAACGGCGACGGTATCCACCAGACATTTTACGATAGTGCCACATTGCTGGATATATGCACAGCGGATGAGTACCGGGAAAATGCATTGCCCAATGCAAAACATATCCCACTGTCTGTTTTGCCGGCAATGGCCAGTGAACAGATGGACAAAGATGAACCGGTTCTCATCTACTGCCATTCAGGCGGTCGTGCGATTATCGCTGAAAAAATATTAAGTGGTCTCGGTTTTACCGATATCACGAATATCAGTAGCGTACCGCATCACCGGCACTGCCATTAGTCACTCGGATATTTCCTTTATTTGTAGCAAGTTAAACCGATGTCATAGACCACGGTTTTAAAACCAGGCAAGCAGCAATGCAGTCTGTGGGCGTTATAACCCTCATGCAGGTACTCGCCATACCTGAACATCTGCAGACTACATTGTAAGAGGCATAACTGTTAAAGTTGTGCCTCTTTTTTATCGCCATTGATTCAGACTTATTGGCCACTTCCCTTTGCCGCTCCTAGCCACATGC
>JADFWE010000209.1 GCA_015222915.1 Pseudomonadota bacterium
TATAACCTGATGCCGGATATCGATAGATGGGTCATCGATCACGTTATGGCATATATGTCCGGGTCTAATGATGAGGATGAAGATATCGGTTTTGTGAATTTGTCCGGCACCACCATCAATGACCCGGCGTTGACCGCATATATAAGCGAAAAGCTGGAGCAGTATCAGGTGCCTGCGCATCACATCTGCTTCGAGATCACCGAGACTGCCGCGATATCCAACCTCGGCACAGCCATCAAGTTTATCGAAGCGGTGCGTGATATGGGCTGTCTTTTTGCGCTGGATGACTTTGGTTCAGGCATGAGCTCTTTCTCATACCTGAGATCGCTGCCGGTGGACTTCATAAAGATCGATGGCGAATTTGTCCGTAACATGGACAATAATGAAATGGATCGTGCTATCGTCGAAGCAATAAACAGTATCGGTCACGTAGCGGGTCTGAAGACGATCGGTGAATACGCGGAAACTGAAAAGATCATCCAGAATCTGAAAGATCTTAATGTGGATTTTGCGCAGGGATATGCGATCGAAAAACCACACAGGATCTAGCAGGTCACTCGATATGCCCGGGTTCATCCCTTTCCAGATAAGCTTCTTCTTCCTCGCTCAGTTCTACCTCGTCAAAACCATTGATCATCGGCATCAGATGCTCTTTAAATGAGGTGCCGGTAGTGATGAGGTAAACGTGAATGATCACAAAAGCCGCGATCGCAAAAGCAAACGCCGTATGTATTACGGCTACCCACATCAATGCATCGCCTGATGCAGCGCCACCCCAGAAAGAATACAGCAGGTAGAGTATGCCGCTGATCCAGATCGCAGGAAATAAAAACAGCTTGAGTGCCAGGTAGGATATCGCCTGTAGCGGGTTGTGTTTACGCCAGTAGGCTTTGCGATAGGGATGGCGTTCGCCTTTGAAGATGCCGAAGGCATAGAACTTTGCCACCTTAAGCAAGCCGTTTGTCGTCGGTACATAATGACGCCAGGTGCCTGTGGTCAAGTGCCAGAAGATGGCAAATATCCATAGCAGCAGAAGTGCAAGTGCACTGCCGGTGTGCCAGCTGACGGCGGTTTTGAATGACAGCAGGTGGTGGAAGCCATGGATTCCAAAACCGGTGAACAGCAGCGTCATGATCAATACCATCTGTGTCCAGTGCCAGAATCGTTCGAAGCGGGTAAACAGCATTATGCGACGTAGTGTCATGATTATTTCCTCGCTCTATTTAAGACAAATCGGATCAGGCCATGACCCAGGACACCGAACAGGGTGCCGGCAACCACCAGCAATCCGATAATATCCAGCCAGCGGCCGATACCATATCCTGCACCTCTCCCCGGCAGGTAGAAGCCTTCGAGATCTTTCAGCCGTCCCTCCCTGGCATGACACTCATCACAGGACAGCGCGTCTTCTTTGGGGGCCACCATGTGGGTGATCGGCCAGTAGGAATAGGTCTCGACAAAATCGTATTCGCCGCTGTAAGGCAGGTTATTCTTCTTCATGCCCGCCTTGATGGCTCTGCCGAAATCGTAGTTGCCCCAATAGGCATCCTTATCATCTCCCCACAGATGCATGTAGACCAGTGTGTTGTTGCCCTTGTCGTAAGGCTGGAAAGTGTGCATCTGTTTAAACGGCCAGATGCGTGAGTTCTCATCATGTGCTGAACCGGTGTAACGGTTCACGTCGATCGGGCCGCTGGCGGGATCGAACTTGGTGTCGATGGTGGTGTAGATCATCTGGCCGTCGAACCAGCCGTAATGTGGCACCAGGTTCTCACCGTATTTAAAGTTACCCTTGATCGATTTATAGGTAGCGCGATGCTCGCCGTTGCCCTGGGTATAGTTCTTTTCTTTGTAACCTTCGCCATCTTTTGTCTTGCCGGCCGTGCGCCAGTCCCAGTCTGTTTTGGTGGCGACGCCACCGCGAGCGATGGTCGGAATGTGACAGGTCTGGCAGGCGACCCGGTCTACGTGATTATTCAGTTTGATGCTGGTCAGACTGGTACCGGGGTGCGGTGAAGTGCTATGGCAGGACTCACAGGTAGCAACATCACGGCGCTGCCCGGGTTTGCCGGTACCTTCGGTATCTTTAGCGATGACATCGTAACGGCTGCCCGCCCACACATGTTTCCTGGTGACA
>JADFWE010000210.1 GCA_015222915.1 Pseudomonadota bacterium
AAAGGTAAAATCATGGATATCGATAAACAGGGTGAAGCTATGTCTGGACCACTGATGACGCAACTCAAACTGAAAGACCGGCTGTTAACGTCTGTTTTCGTCTTGCTGGCATTTATGCCCTTGCCAGCGGTAATGGCTGCTGAAGGATTAATGACCGGTTCAGCGACATTGACTACGATCAGCCGCGAGTTCCGTCTCGACGGGGTTGTCGAGGCTATCAATAAAGCAACGGTTTCAGCGCAGACGAGCGGCACCATCCAGAAGATTCTGGTCGATGTCGATGATTATGCCGAGAAGGGCGCAGTCATCATCCAGTTGAAAGACGTATCTCAGCAGGCAAAGCTGAAAAAAGCACTGGCGGGTGAAGAGGAAGCCGTCTCGCATCTGGAGCGTGCACAGGATGAGTATCAGCGGGTGAAAGATGTTTTTGCCAAGAAAGTGGTCTCTAAATCCAAGATGGATGAAGCCAGGCATGCGCTATCAGCAGCTAAAGCACGGCTGGCTTCGGCCCGTGCAAGTCTCGAAGAGGCGCGTGAGCAGTTATCCCATACCCGCATAAAAGCACCATACAGCGGTATCGTCACCGAGCGCCATGTCGAAATCGGTGAGACCGTGCAGTTGGGTGCGAAACTGATGACCGGTGTGTCGCTGGATAATCTACGAGTGAACGTCGATGTGCCGCAGAGCCTGATCAAAAAGATAAGACGCTACGACAAAGCCTATGTCTACACAGGCGATACCAGTGATGAGATCGTCAGTGAAGGGAAGGATGAAGAGACCCCCGTCGCTGTAGAAAAGATCACGATCTTTCCTATCGCTGACCGCGCGTCAAATACCTTTAAAGTCCGTCTTGATCTGCCCCCCGGTATCGCCGGCCTTTTCCCCGGTATGTTCGTAAAAGTCTCTCTGGTTACCGGTGAGAAACAGGTATTGATGATACCTGTCAGCAGCGTGGCGCACCGTTCCGAAGTGACGGCGGTCTATGTGGTGTCTGAAGATGGCAGCATCAGCTTCAGGCATGTACGTGTGGGCAGACAGAGAGGTGATGCGCAGGTGATTTTATCCGGCCTTGATGCCGGTGAGAAAGTTGCGCTGGATCCGATCCAGGCAGGTATCCAGCTGATGAAACAGCGCCAGCAGTTGCAAGATCTGGATGCCAGCCCTGGAGTGGATCTGGGTGTGGACCGGGATGCAGACCTGTCAGCGAGCCTGAAGGTGGGCAGTCAGCATGGATAAACTTGGTATCTCCGGGTCGATAGCAAAACATTTTTTAACCACACAGATCACGCCGCTGCTGGCGCTGGTCGGTGTACTGCTGGGTATCTTTGCGGTGATGATTACGCCGCGTGAAGAAGATCCGCAGATCAATGTTACCTTCGCCAATGTTTTTATCGCATTTCCCGGTGCCACGGCGACAGAGGTCGAAAGCCTGGTCTCGACGCCGGCAGAGCAGGTAATCTCAGAGATCAGCGGCATCGAACACGTGTATTCGACATCGATGCCGGGTATGTCGGTGCTTACCGTTCAGTTCCTGGTCGGTGAGAACCGTACCGATGCCATCGTGCGGCTGTACAACAAACTGTATTCCAATCAGGACTGGCTGCCGGCAGATCTGGGTGTGGCGCAACCCATCATCAAGCCC
This sequence comes from Pseudomonadota bacterium, assembly GCA_015222915.1. GTDB lineage: Bacteria > Pseudomonadota > Gammaproteobacteria > SZUA-229 > SZUA-229. The sequence goes on from JADFWE010000210.1 coordinate 1,643, forward strand.
AAAGGTATCGATGATGTGCCGATTATCGCCGCGACGCTGTGGTCTAAGAATACAGACGTCGGTGCCGATGAATTAAGCCAGGTGGCGCACGCGCTGGAGACAGAGCTAAAAAGGATCAGGGGCACCCGGGATATCTATACCATCGGCAGCCCCAAACGCGTGTTGCACGTGGTGCTCGACCCGCAGGCACTGTCTGGTTATAACATCGACATCGAAAGCTTGCGACTGGCGCTTCGCTCAGCGAACAGCGCCCGTAATGATCTGACCGTCACCGCAGAAAATCGCGAGATCCTGATACAGGCGGGGACCTTCTTGACCAGCAGTGAGCAGATTGCTGAGCTGGTGGTCGGCGTGTTCGAAGGTAAGGCCGTGTATCTGCGTGATGTCGCTGCTGTTGAGTCGGCGGTGGATTCACCGACACAGTATGTTTCTATCGCGAACGGCAAAGGCCATGCCGCTGCCTTCAATGCGTCTGATGATACAGTTTCTGACCCTGTGATAATCAATAATCTGCAGCCGGCAGTGACACTGGCCATCGCTAAGAAGCCCGGCACCAATGCAGTCGATATATCCAATCAGGTAAAACAGCGGCTTCAGCAACTCAAAGGTATCATCATTCCGGACGATATCGAAGTGACCATCACCCGTAATTACGGTTTGACCGCGCAGGCAAAGTCCGAAAAGCTGATCCATAAACTGATCATCGAGACCATCGCGGTGATCTTGCTGGTGATGTGGGCGCTGGGCTGGCGTGAAGGTCTCATCGTCGGTGCAGCGGTGGCGGTTACCCTGCTGATCACGCTGTTTGCCTCCTGGGCATACGGTTTTACCCTGAACCGGGTCTCACTGTTCGCGCTTATCTTCTCCATCGGTATCCTGGTCGATGATGCCATCGTGGTGGTGGAAAACATCCATCGCCACATGGCGCTGAATGCGGCCAATGGTAAAAGCCGGTTAAAAGATATCATACCGGTTGCCGTCGATGAGGTTGGCGGTCCGACCATACTGGCAACCTTTACTGTGATCGCGGCCCTGTTGCCGATGGCCTTTGTCTCCGGCCTGATGGGGCCGTATATGAGCCCGATCCCTATCAATGCCAGCATGGGCATGCTGGCATCACTGGTGGTGGCCTTTATCTTCACACCGTGGCTGACCAATGTGATGCTGAAAAAGAACTATCAGCAGCATGTCGCTGAGGTGCATGCGGCCGAGGAAAACACGCAAAAAACAACGACTGAAAAAACGGCCGTCGACAGGTTTTTTCACCGTGTGATGACGCCGTTCCTCGGCGGGCCGACGGGCAACCGTAACCGATGGTTGCTGCTGGCCTCCATCCTTACGCTGATCGCCGGTGCTATTGCCCTGGTCGTGGTGCAGCTGGTGGTGCTGAAGATGTTGCCATCCGATAATAAAGCCGAGTTCCAGGTAGTTCTGGACATGCCGGAAGGTACTAGCCTTGAACAGACCAGCCGGGTGTTGCAGGAGATGGGGCAGAGCGTAGGACAGCTGGAAGAAGTTACCGATTACGAAATCTATGCCGGCACCGCTGCGCCGATCAGCTTTAACGGCCTGGTACGGCAGTACTATCTGCGTGAAGGTGCCAATGTCGGTGATATACAGGTGAACCTCACTGACAAACACCTGCGCGAACGTAAGAGTCACGATATCGCACTGGCCATACGCGGTCCGTTACAGGAGATCGCACGACGATACGACGGTAATGTGAAGGTGGTCGAAGTGCCGCCGGGGCCGCCGGTGATGTCGCCCATCGTGGCTGAAGTTTATGGTCTGGACTATGAGGGTCAGATCCAGCAGGCAAAGCAGCTGCGTACTATCTTTGAGAGTACCGATAATATCGTCGATGTCGATGACAGCGTCGAGTTCCCTGCAGAAAAACTGACCGTGGTGATCGATCGTCAGCGCGCTGCCAGGCTCGGGGTCTCGCAGCAGGTTATCGGCGAAGCCCTGACCACGGTATTAAGCGGCTCCGATGTTACTTATCTGCACGGTAAAAACCTTAAATATGCAGTACCTGTACGCATCGAATATGCCGATGCCGACAAGGCTGACCTGGAACAGGTGCTGGCCTTACAGGTCCGCTCCATGAGCGGCACGCTGGTACCGCTTACAGAGCTGGTGGATATCCGGGTGGGACAACGGGAAAATAATATCTATCATAAAGATCTGCTGCCGGTGGTCTATGTGACTGGTGATATCGCCGGTGATGCCGACAGCCCGCTGTATGGTATGTTCGGTATCTCGGCCATGCTGGATGAACCTGCTGAAGGTCAGACCAGGCTGAATCAATGGTATACAAAGCAGCCGGATAACCCCTACGAGTACAGTATAAAATGGGATGGCGAATGGCAGATTACCTATGAGACTTTCCGTGACATGGGCGCTGCTTATGCGGTCGGCCTGCTGATGATCTACCTGCTGGTGGTCGCACAGTTTCACTCATACAAGGTGCCGCTGGTGATCATGGCACCGATTCCTCTGACCATCATCGGTATCATGCCCGGTCACGCTCTGCTCGGCGCACAGTTCACCGCGACCTCGATGATCGGTATGATCGCGCTCGCCGGCATCATCGTGCGTAACTCTATCCTGCTGGTGGATTTTATCAACCAGCAGGTCAGAGCCGGCATGGATTTTCAGGAGGCGGTGATCAATTCTGCTGCCGTGCGTGCCAAACCGATCGTACTGACTGGCGCGGCGGCCATGATCGGTGGTTTCTTTATCATCGATGATCCGATCTTCGGCGGTCTGGCAATCTCATTGATCTTCGGTCTGCTGGTGTCAACCGTGCTGACGCTGCTGGTTATTCCGGTGGTTTATTTTGCGGCGATGCGTAACAAGCTGCACCTGCTGACGAGTTAGTCTGTTTACGGCTAGAAGCGGACATCAAGAAAAGACCATATTTCTCGCGCA
>JADFWE010000211.1 GCA_015222915.1 Pseudomonadota bacterium
CTTTTATCATAGTCAAAATGATAACCGCCCGATTTAGCAGCCATCCATAACTGGTTCATCGCACCCTGTTTACTAAAGATGATCTTGCTGCCGTCTTCAAACTCCAGCGTCAACACACCACCTATCTCATCGTAATCGATATCGACACCACTATTATCGATAGCATCCTGAATATCTTCGATGGTCTGTTCAGCAATCTGCTGAAATTCTGATTCGTTCATTTTAAAACCTTACAAGCTAATTTTTTAACCACAGAGGCACAGAGGACACAGAGTTTTTTATTTTTTTACGCTTTAAAAAGAGTAATGTTTCTCCGTGTCCTCTGTGCCTCTGTGGTCCAATTTTTTTTATCTTCTTATTTCATTTTCTGGCGGATTAACTCGTTCACCTGTGCCGGATTGGCTTTGCCTTTCGACATCTTCATCACCTGGCCGACGAAGAATCCCATCATCTTGTCCTTGCCGCCTTTCAGCTCTTCGAACTGTGACGGATTATTGGCGATGACCTCATCAACGAAGGCTTCGATAGCGCCGGTGTCGGTGATCTGTTTCAGGCCTTTGCTCTCGATGACTTCATCGGCGCTGCCTTCACCTTTCCACATCGCATCCAGCACGTCTTTGGCGATCTTGCCTGAGATAGTATTGTCTTTTATACGGCTCAATAACAGAGCGAAGGCCCCGGCATCAACCGCTGCGTCTGCTATATCGATCTCCTCACGATTCAGGCGCGCTGAAAGCTCACCGGTGATCCAGTTGGCCGACAGTTTTGCATCGCCGGTCTTTTCTGCCACGGTATCGAAATAGCTGGACAGGGCCAGCGATGCGGTGATGACACCGGCATCATAAGCCGACAGCCCTAACTCTTCCATGAAACGCTTCTGCTTCTGCTCCGGCAGCTCCGGCAGTTCTGCACGTACCTGCTGGCGGTATTCTTCTGTGATCACCACTGGTAATAGATCCGGATCCGGGAAGTAACGGTAATCGTTGGCCTCTTCCTTGCTGCGCATGGAGCGGGTTTCATTTTTCACCGAATCATAGAGCCGGGTTTCCTGCACCACTTCACCACCATCTTCGATCAGGTCAATCTGGCGTTCGACTTCGATATTGATGGCGCGTTCGACGAAACGGAACGAGTTGATGTTTTTCAGCTCGGCGCGAGTACCGTACTCTTCCTGACCTTTTGGCCGTACCGATACATTGGCATCACAGCGGAAAGATCCTTCCTGCATATTGCCGTCACAGATACCGATGTACTGTACCAGGGTATGGATCTTTTTCATGTAGGCAACGGCTTCTTTGGCGCTGCGCATATCAGGCTCGGAGACGATCTCCAGCAGCGGCGTACCTGCGCGGTTGAGATCGATACCGGTCATGCCGGCATAATCTTCATGCAGTGATTTACCGGCGTCCTCTTCCAGGTGCGCACGGGTGACACCGATGGTTTTAGTCTCGCCGCTCTCCAGCTCGATATCGATCGTTCCGGGGCCAACGATAGGCAGGTCGAACTGTGATATCTGATAACCTTTGGGCAGGTCCGGATAGAAATAATTTTTCCGGTCGAACACCGAGCGGTCAGCGACTTCCGCTTTGATCGCCATGCCGAATTTGACCGCCATGTGCACCGCTTCCTTGTTCAATACCGGTAACACGCCCGGCAACGCGATATCGACCACGCTGGTCTGCGTGTTTGGCTCTGCACCGTAGGCAGTGCTGGCACCGGAAAAGATCTTTGATCTGGTCGCCAGCTGGGCATGGATCTCCAGCCCGATCACTACTTCCCACTGACCCCATTCGTTACTTGCTGCACTGCTCATTATTTAAACTCCTCAGGCAACGTGGTATGCCAGTCGGTCTGTTGCTGATATTTGTGCGCGACGTTCAATAGCCTGGCTTCCTCAAAATGGTTGCCGATGATCTGCATACCCACCGGCATGCCATCTGAAAAACCGACCGGGATGGACATCGCCGGAATACCTGCAAGGTTGACTGCGATGGTATAGATATCGGACAGATACATGGATATAGGGTCGTCGCTTTTCTCACCGATGTTAAACGCGGTTTCCGGTGTCGCCGGCGCCATGATGACATCGACTTTTTCATAAGCATTTTTGAAGTCGTCGCTGATCAGCTGACGCAGCTGTTGTGCTTTCAGGTAATACGCATCGTAATACCCAGAAGACAGTGCGTACGTACCCACCATGATACGGCGCTGCACTTCTTCGCCGAAAGCTTCTCCGCGGGAGCGTGTGTACAGGTCATTCAGATCTTTCGGGTCTTCGCAGCGGTAGCCGTAACGCACGCCATCGAAGCGCGACAGGTTGGTGGAACACTCTGCTGGTGCCACCACATAATAAACCGGCACCGACAGAGCACTGTTTGGCAGCTCTATCTCCACCAGCTCGGCACCCATGGCTTTATATTGATCCAGCGCCGTTTTGATGATTGCCTCGACTTCTGCATTCATACCGCCTTCGGCATGGGCGAAATATTCTTTCGGCAGGCCGATACGCAGCCCGTCCAGCGGTTTATCCAGATCAGCCGAATAATCAGGTACGGCTTTTTCGATACTTGTGGAATCTTTTTCATCGAAGCCGGCCATGGCATTCAACAGCAGCGCACAGTCACTCGCACTCTGTCCCATCGGCCCGGCCTGGTCGAGGCTGGAAGCAAAAGCGATCATGCCAAAACGGGAGACACGACCGTAGGTCGGTTTGATACCTGTGATACCACAGAAAGCTGCCGGCTGACGGATAGAACCGCCGGTATCGGTACCGGTAGCCGCAGGCGCCAGACGTGCAGCGACAGCCGCAGCCGAACCACCCGATGAACCGCCGGGTACCGCCTTCAGGTTCCACGGATTTTTTACCGCGCCATAGTAACTGGTCTCATTGGATGACCCCATAGCGAATTCATCCATATTGGTTTTACCCAGCATCACTACGCCGGCAGCACGCATATTGGTGACCACGGTAGCATCGTATGGTGAGATGAAGTTATCCAGCATCTTCGACGCACAGCTGGTTTTTACACCGTCGGTACAGAAGATATCTTTATGAGCGACAGGCACACCGGTCAGAGCAGGCGCATTACCGGCTTTCAATCGTTCGTCACATTCTTTCGCCTGTGCCAATGCCTGTTCTTCGCAGACGGTGATGAAGCTGTTTAATTTCTCATCGCTGTTCTTTATGCGGTCGAGGAAATACCGGGTTAGTTCGACACTGCTGACTTCGCCGGCCTGCAGCATGGCGGATAATTCGGTGACTGATTTGGTATGGTACATATGTATGACTCTTGATATATGACTGTTATGCAGAATAGTTCGCGATAACGTTTATTCTTTGCTTGCAGATGCGCCTGCAGCATCTTTCAGTTTACTCGAGAACTTTCGGCACCAGGTACAGACCGTCTTCGACAGCAGGTGCAATCGCCTGAAAATCTTCACGACGATCAAGATCGGTGACCACGTCTTCACGCAGGCGCTGCACCACATCGAAAGGATGTGACATCGGCGTCACCCCGGTGGTATCAACCGCATCCATCTGTGCGACCAGATCCAGGATATTGGACAGATTGGTAGCATAGGATTGTATATCGGCGTCATCGACATTCAGACACGCCAGTTTTGCGATTTTTTTGACTTCATCAACCTCGATCGACATGGAAAACTCCGCATTAGTGGTGGTGTTATGGGTACATGAAACAGAACTTGAAAATGAGGCGGAAAAATACCACATTCTGTCCATTTTCACTAGGGAAGCGGTGATTTATCCGGCCAATAGCAGCACAGTAACAGTGATTGAATGCAATTTAAGCAGAATTACTGTTTATCCGTCTTTCCCTGGCCAAATTAGAGACAATAAACCTTGCTCAATAGCAGTCTGATTGCTACAGTACGCGGATTCTGCCCGTGCTTATGACAGGGATGGTGGCATTTTCGGCAAAACACTCTATAAATACTGAATAACTATAACAATACTAAGGGCTAACGACACAATCCGCTTAATTCTGCCAGGTTCTCCTTACAGATCTATCGGCCATTGCGGCGCCTTAAAGAACACTTAAAAGGTCTACACACTCATGTTTTTGAATCGTTTCCGGGGAATGTTTTCCAACGATTTATCAATCGATCTTGGTACAGCCAATACATTGATATACGCTCGCGGTCGAGGCATTGTTCTCGATGAACCCTCTGTTGTCGCCATCCGTCAGGATCGTGGCCCCGGTGGCCCAAAGACCATCGAAGCCTTCGGTAAAGACGCAAAAGGCATGCTGGGCCGTACCCCGCAGAACATCACCGCTATCCGCCCGATGCGCGACGGTGTGATCGCTGATTTCAATATCACCGAAAAGATGCTGCAGCATTTCATCCGTCAGGTACATGAGAGCAAAATATTACGACCCAGCCCTCGCGTACTCATCTGCGTACCCTGTGGTGCTACCCAGGTCGAACGCCGCGCCATCCGTGAATCGGCTGCTGGTGCCGGTGCCCGCAAAGTTTATCTCATCGATGAACCGATGGCGGCGGCTATCGGTGCCGGTATGCCGGTCGACGAACCTCGCGGTTCGATGGTACTGGACATCGGTGGTGGTACTTCAGAAGTGGCTGTCATCTCGTTAAACGGTATCGTCTACTCGGCTTCGGTGCGTGTCGGCGGTGATAAATTTGATGACGCCATCACCAACTATGTACGCCGCAACTACGGCATCCTAATCGGTGAAGCCACTGCAGAAAAGATCAAACATGAGATCGGTACCGCCTACCCCGGTAAAGACCTGCTGGAGATCGAAGTCAAAGGCCGCAACCTTTCCGAAGGTATCCCGCGCAGTTTCTCGCTCAACAGCAACGAGATTCTCGAAGCCCTGCAGGAACCACTGCACGGCATCGTCAGCGCGGTGAAAACAGCACTGGAACAGACTCCACCCGAGCTGGGTGCCGATGTTGCAGAACGCGGCATCGTACTGACCGGCGGTGGTTCATTACTACGTGACCTGGATCGTCTCATCATGGAAGAAACCGGCCTGCCAGTGGTCATGGCAGAAGACCCACTCACCTGTGTGGCACGTGGCGGCGGCCGGGTACTCGAACTCATCGACGAGCATGGAGGCGACTTCCTCGCGGTCGAATAAACAGCCGTCGAGCAAGCGTCCATCGCAAAACGACTTTGCACTACGTTCGTCGACAATCTTCCATAGCAAGCGCATAGGTAAAACCGGCACATGCAAACCCTGTTCATCCGTGGCCCGTCCGCCACTTTCCGAATGACAGTGCTGGTCGTTGCATCCATCGCCCTGATGGCGGTAGACCATCAGTGGAAATCACTGGAACTGGTGCGCAGTACACTCTCTGGCATCCTGTACCCGCTGCAATACACCATCGATCTGCCCATCCGGCTGTACTACTGGAGCGATGAGGTTTTGAGCAACCAGCAGAGCCTGCTCGAAAAAAATCGTGAGTTCGAAGCACGCCACCTGGAAAACCGGGTGCAGCTGCAGAAGCTGGACATCATCGAAAAAGAGAACGAACGCCTGCGAAAACTGCTCGGTGCTATCCCGAAAACCACCGAACGATTGCTGGTGGCCGAGATCATCAAAGTCGATCTCGACCCCTACCGGCAACTGATCCTGCTGAACAAAGGCAACAGCAGTGATGTCTATCGCGGTCAACCGATCATCGATGCCCTCGGCATCATGGGACAGGTGATCCACGTCGGACCGATGTCATCTACCGCCATGCTGATCACCGATGCCAGTCACGCTATCCCGGTACAGGTGAACCGCACCGGTCTTCGTGCCATCGCTTTCGGCACCGGCAAGATCGACCAGCTCGACCTGCGTCACCTGCCGAATAATGTCGATATAAAAGAAGGCGACCTGCTCATCACCTCAGGTCTGGGGCAGATCTTCCCGCCGAATTTCCCGATCGCCATCATCAGTAAAGTCGAGCGCCCTGCTGGCGAACCTTTTGCCCGCATTACAGCAAAACCTCATGCGCAGCTTGATAAGAGCCGTGAAGTTCTTCTGGTCTGGCGTAACACACCGCAGCCAGCCACCACAGAAACGACCGACAGTGAAGCCAGTTCTGAGAAAAATGAAACCGGGCCGGATAGTGCAGAAAAAGCGGAGACCACAACGGACACGACGACAGATGCTGAGAGTGATGTAAAACCGAAGAAGCAGGCAAAACCGGGCAGAGGCAACCGTGAATAAAACATTACGCATAGGCCTGTTCACCCTCATTGTCGCATTCATGCTCGCCATCGTGCCCCTGCCCGACTGGGCCGTGGAATACAGACCCGACTGGGTGACACTGGTACTCATCTACTGGGCAATGGCGATGCCGACAAAAGTCGGTATTACTGCAGCATGGTTTTCCGGACTGCTGCTCGACGTCAGTTACGGCACCCTTATGGGGCAGCATGCAGTCGGTATGGTACTGGTGATCTATGTCATCCATATGCAGCATCAACGGTTGCGCGTGGCCTCACTTTTACAGCAGGCCATCGTCATCTTCTTCCTGTTATTACTGAAGCAGCTGCTCATATTGTGGGTAGACGGTATGCTTGGCCGCGCACCCGCCAGTCAGCTCTACTTCATGCCCACCCTGACCAGCACGCTGCTATGGCCGTGGATTTACCTGGTCCTGCGTGACCTGGAAAGAAAGTTCGGTGGTGACTCTCACTACCAGTATTAAGGTAA
>JADFWE010000212.1 GCA_015222915.1 Pseudomonadota bacterium
AGCCTGTTCCGCCAGGTCTTCCATCGAACAGACACCTTTTAATGCCAGCTTGTTAGCCAGCTCCTGATCCATACCGTCCATCGCCAGCAGATCTTCCTGCGGTTTATTATCTTCCAGTACTTCTTCGGTCATGATCGCCTGAGTCAACAGGAAGTCGCTGGCACGGTTACGCAGTTCAGCAACGATGCCTTCATCAAATTCTTCGATGCTCAGCAGCTCGGCTTCAGGCACATAGGCCACTTCTTCGATGGTGGTAAAACCTTCGGCGACCAGGATCTCTGCCAGTTCGGCATCCACATCCAGATGTTCAGTGAATACGTCGAGATATTTGGCGCTCTCTTCTGCGTTTTTCGCTTCGGCTTCCTGCTCGGTCATCACGTTCAGTACCCAGCCGGTCAGTTCACTGGCAAGGCGGATGTTCTGACCGCCACGACCGATGGCCATGGCGAGTTTTTCTTCATCAACCGCGATATTCATGCTGTTGGAATCTTCATCGACCACCAGAGACAGTACTTCTGCCGGCGACATGGCATTGATAACAAACTGTGCAGGGTCTTCATTCCACAGGATGATGTCTACACGCTCACCGCCGATCTCATTGGATACCGACTGCACGCGTGAACCGCGCATACCAACACAGGCACCGACAGGGTCGATACGGCCGTCGAGTGCATGCACAGAGATCTTTGCACGGGAACCCGGATCACGGGCACCGCCCAGTATCTCCAGCAGACCCTGGTCGACTTCAGGCACTTCCAGCTTGAACAGCTCGACCAGAAACTCAGGTGCTGTACGGCTGATAAACAGCTGTGGACCGCGTGTTTCAGAGCGTACTTCTTTCAGATAACCGCGCAGACGGTCGCCAGGACGTACCGCTTCACGGGGGATCATGTCTGACTTGGGAATAAAACCTTCGACGCCGTTACCCAGGTCGAGGTAGACATTGCCACGCTCGACGCGTTTGACCGTGCCCATCACCAGCGAACCTTCGAGATCCTGATAAGCTTCGACGTCACGCTCACGTTCGGCTTCACGTACTTTCTGCACGATGACCTGTTTTGCAGTCTGCGCAGCGATGCGGCCGAACTCTACCGACTCGATCTGATCTTCTACATAATCGCCGACCTGTATATCAGGCTGATCGATCTGTGCTGCTTCGATTGTAATCTCACCCAGCGGGTTTTCCATAGGCTCATCGCTGTCGATGACCAGCCAGCGGCGGAAAGTATCATAATCACCGGTCTCGCGATCGATATCGACACGGACTTCGATCTCTTTGCCATTTTTCTTACGCGTCGCCGTAGCAAGTGCTGACTCAATAGCCTGAAAAATAATCTCTTTATCAACACCTTTCTCATTGGAAACGGCATCTGCAACGTAGAGTATTTCCTTGCTCATGGTTTAAACCTCATTAAATTACTATTTAAAGACCGGCTACGCCTGCATCTTCATTCTAAAAATCAAATTCTCTGGGCAGTCTACAGCCTGCCAGGCTATTTGTACTCGGGCACAATACGTGCCTTTTCGATGGCGTTCATCGGCAGACTCAGTTCTTCTTTATCTGTCTCGATGACCACGGTGTCTTCGTTGGCTTCCAGCAGGCGGCCGTTAAAATTACGCTGACCATCCAGCGGCACTGCTGTTTTCAGTTTCACTTTCGAACCGGTAAAACGCTGAAAATCTTTTACCCGGCGCAACGGCCGATCAAGACCCGGTGAAGAAACCTCCAGGTTAAACTGACCACGCACCGGATCTTCCACATCGATCAAGGCGCTGATCTGACGGCTGACCGCCGAGCAGTCTTCGATAACAACACCGCCTTCTTTATCGATATACAGACGCAGCACACCGTGCTTCGGGTTAGGAAAATGCTCGATCTCGATCAGTTCGAAACCCATGCCTTCCACGACCGGCTCAAATAGTTCCCACAAATGTGTCTGTTCTCGTCTCACCTGGCTGACCCTGACTCAAATATATCAATACGTTACTAACAATATGGCAAACAATATTTTATTGCCAGTAACAAAAAGGCCCCGTAAACGGAGCCTTTCCAAAATTCCTGGCAAGCCATATAGTGCAAGACACCGTCTTTACCTATACGCTACCAGGAAAACAAATTTTGGTAGTGGCGGGCAGGGTTTAAACCCGCGACCTTCCCCATGGCTATCAACCATGAGACCGACTACTCGTCGGGCTCATATACCGAAGACCTGTACTGTATCTCCAGATAACGAACTCAACAAAAATTTTGGTAGCGCGGGCAGGGTTTAAACCTGCGACCTTCCCCATGGCTATCAACCATGAGACCGGCTACTCGTCGGGCTCATAATCCGAAGCTCTATGCGATACTTCCAGACTACAAACTCGATAAAAATTTTGGTAGCGGGGGCAGGATTTGAACCTACGACCTTCGGGTTATGAGCCCGACGAGCTGCCAGACTGCTCCACCCCG
>JADFWE010000213.1 GCA_015222915.1 Pseudomonadota bacterium
CAGTGGCTATGCAGTCCCTGCTGTTTGGTGTTTTTTACGAACGACGAATAACGAAAGACGAATAACTTCTCCTTTGTGTCAAACTGCGACCTTAAGCGGTTAGTCTTTTAAAACTTTATGCTTGCTGCGGATAAAGTCCTGATGCGGCACATGCAGCAGCTCGGCCAGGCGTCTTATCAGGTGTTCTTCAAACTTGTCCAGCTGGTGATCAGCGTAGGCGAGCCGCCATAAGTTCTCCACCAGCTTTATCTTCTGCTCCTGTGTATAGTGAGTGTTGAGCAGGGAAGTGAAATGGTAATAGTCTGTTGCTTCGTGCTTTTTATCGTGTGCAAGTTCCAGTAACGATGTCATCTCCTCGTTATCCAGGTCAAATTCCTGTTTCAGGAGCTGCTGTATCTTGATCTCTTCTTCAGCGCTTACGTTATCATCAGCGTGTATTACCTCGACCATCAGGGCAGCAGATGCCAGTTGCAGACGGTGCTGCAGGGGACTCTCCTGTTCGCTGGTATCATTGAGGTATTGATCAAAAAATTGCTGTAGTTTTGTTAGCATGTTGTTTTATTCATTGTTTACGGTTTGATAGTTGTTCTGGTCCTGTCTTTTTCTGTTCCTGCTTTATCCCGTTTTTTCCTTTCCATCTTCGTCCTCTCCAGTGCCGTTTCGATCTGGTGCTCATTGAATCCGTTCAGCCGGTATTGACCGATCAGTATGACAGGTACGGCACCGCCGCCGTGTCTTTCATAGAGGCGTCTGCCTTCCTCGGTGTTTTCCATATCGTACTCACAATAGTGAATATCGTTTTTCTGGAAATATTTTTTGGCTTTGTAACAGTATGAACACCACCATGCTCCCAGCATGACGACCTCCGGTTTACCAGCAAGGACCTGTGGTGTGCAGTCGACAGTTTCCAGTGGCTCCTGCCTGCTGAGAAAGATGAGGGCGACAACCATGATCAGAATAATATAAAAACCTTTGCGCTTTCCCGGATGTTTATTCTGAGAGCCGGTTTCCGGGTTAGCTGCTTTTTCTTCTGTCGGTTTATCAGGTGACTGGTTCATGTATCGCTATTGTAGCTGGCGTAGATAAAGCGTACGGAGGAAGATGATTCGCCAGGGTATAAAAATGCCGGTAAGAGATGGGACACAGCTCTTACCGGCAAGTTCAATACCTGGTGCCTGGATTAACGTGCGCGTGGTGGTCTACCGTATGGATCTCTGTTCGTACTTTTGTACTGGCGCAACTGAGACATGAAGTGGCGGCGGTAGTACAGTACAGCGCTGGAGCCATTGGCTTTTACGTCGATGATGCGCCATGTGTCATCTTCACGGCGCATGCGAAAATCCAGGCGGACCGGCATTATGCCTGGACGGTAGATGCTGGTGCTGACAAAAGTTTCATCAGGGCCTCGATAGCGTGCGGGGTAGAAGCGTACACGCGTGTTCTTGGCGTCGAAGCTGCCCAGGTGTTTGGCCAGGCTGCTTAAAAAAGTTTCACGCAGGCTGCGCTGAAAATCGGTTTTATCAGCTTCGCTCATATTGCGTGCGTAGCGGCCGGTAATCCAGTGCGACATGTTGTCAAAATCAAAGTGCGGGATGATCTCGTTTTCGATAAAGCCGCGGAGTTTTACCGAGCTAACTTTGTCTGCGTTGCTGCTGAATGTGGTGATTTTTTTCAGCGCAGTCTGGATGATATAGGTTGGATCGCTCGGTGTGACGACCTTTGACGGATAGGCCGAGGCTACAGAAGTAAATGACAGTGAAGCTGAAGCTAAACCGAATACTGCAAGAAAAGTGATTAGAAAAGGAACCCGTTTTATATGTGACCGCATCGTATTTTACCTGCCTTTATTGTTATCACTATCGATATTGCCGTTGATATCGATAGTGTTGTTGAACAGCTGAGAAGTGATGGCTTTATGATAACAGGAAACCATGCCGATACAACAGGCTGGCGAGTGCAGGTGATTAAAAAGTGCCAGTGTATTGGCGATGTACATGTGGTGTGCTGGTGATCTTCCGGCGGTGTTTCGGTGACTTCAGCTGGAGCAGGGTCAGTGGTTCCCTAGTAAAACTTGTAGCGGGCAATCCGCTTAACTTTTACTTCGCCGGTTTTTCCGAATACCGTGACCCGGGTGATGATAGGGGAATTTCCCCGGCAGAAGTCCTCGAACGGGGTGCGTTCTTTTATATCGATGCCATCATAGGTGATGGTGAAAGCCGATGATATGGCCGCTCCGCAGGTTCCTTTCAGGTTGCGGCTGAACACCTGTGGTTCGAGGGTGATAGTGTATTCACCGGAACTGAGTTTACAGGTACGGGTGATCTTCCTGGTTTTGATGATGCGTGTGCGTTCGCTGGTCTGGGAGATCTCGACCATGTTCCACGGCGAGAAGGTGCCGTCTTCGTCGGAGTATTCGTAACTTGCGCCTTCATCGCCCTTGAGCAGTGAATTCGTCAGGGTAATGATGTCAGCACTGGGGTCACATTTGTATGTGATCAGTGGATAGATAGTACCCGTTGCTGCATTCGCCACTACCGGGTGAGAAGCAGATGCGAGGAGCAGGATGATATATATGTGACGATTTAAAATTTTCATATGTTGGCCGGCATTCTGCCACCGGAGCATTTTTTACTTGAATATAATTATCGTGAGTATAGTTAAAAAGTAAAAATATTTTTAACTTTTTGAAAATACAGTAGAAATGTAACCCGGGGATATCTGGCAGGGGACTTCTGCCAGGG
>JADFWE010000214.1 GCA_015222915.1 Pseudomonadota bacterium
GTAGCAGGTCCACACGGATCGGCATCAGAAAGTGTGCCCCGTCATCACCGACGTGCTGCTCGAATCGCTGTTTGACCACCGCATACAGATCATCATCGAGCTTATGACTGGAATGCGTCGCCTTGATGGTGTTATTTTCAAATTCTGCAAAGTCTTCAAAGCGCATAGGTGAATTGAAAAAGACCTCTTCACGCAGTTCGAATATGCCGTCCTCTACCACTTTTTCAAGTGTATGAAAGGCCGCTTCACGAACTTTTTGTTCGTCATGGAACAGGCGAAGAATCTCGTTGAAATCACCGCTAAAAACGGGTTCGGAGATATAGGCCAGGCCACCGGGTTTCAGCACCCGTCTAATCTCGTGCATCGACCGTTCCATCAGATCAAGCGGTACATGATGCAGGGATTTGAACATGAATACCACATCGGCAGACCTGCCCGGCAGCGGGATATTCTGGGCACCGGAAAGTGCAAAAGTAACATTGGGTAGATCGCTGATCTGCAGATTTTTTTCATGGGCGATCTCATCGACCTCAAGAGCGGTGATCCTGCGATCTGTTCCCGTGCTTGCGATACTGCGGGTGATATCCGCACTGCCGCAGCCGAGTTCCAGGATATGTTTTCCATCCAGAGCCAGTAGACGGTTATATATCTCAGCTTCGGGGCAGTTTACGGAGATATTGTCGGCAGCTATCTTCATCGATCTTTCCTGGATTTTTCCTGATAATTCACTTGCAGAAAGAGCTTAACAGAAACTATCGACAGGAGTTGCTTCAGGTCAAGGCAGCTCACACACCATTTATATAAGATTCTGGCTTCGAAAAATAGTAACGAGGTTAGCATTATGGGTTGTTGCGGAAGCTGTGGCGGAGAAGCGCCAAATCATACACCAGAGAACACGAGTGATCAGGAACAGAAAAAAGAGGCTGAGATGAAGACCAGCAGCCAGGCTCAGGTGCAGACCCAGCCCAAAAATAAGAAACAGGGTGAAGCTCAGGATTCGGCGGATTCAGAATAGGCGAATGACAGAAGAGCGGGCCATAAGAGCGGTACAGTTCCCGCTCTTATGGCCCGCTCTTTTTTGTCAGTGTTATAACACCATCAAGTCTGTCCAGGACATGAACTGACGACCACTTCTGTACGACTCTGCAGATCATCGATCGATGTTAAACTCGAGAGACTTCTGATCAATTCATAGACGCGTATCTTTGGATAAAGTATTACTTCGTATCGCATTACTGGGCGCACTCGTCGGTCTTATGGCCGGCGTGCTGGTGACTTTGTTCCGCCTGTCGATCGAGATCAGTCAGACCCTGATGCTGCCAGGCGGGCAGATCGGTAACTATGAGGCACTGCCCGGCTGGCTTCGTTTACTGCTGCCGCTAGGCGGAGCTGTAGCACTGGGTCTGCTCTTTGAGCGACTGCCGGCAAACAGACGTTCTGTCGGTATCGTACACCTGATTAATTTCATGCGTTTTCGCAAACAGCGGCTGCCGTTCACAAATGCGGTGGTGCAGTTTTTTGGCGGGCTGGTGGCCATCGTCTCCGGTAACTCGGTCGATCGTGAAGGTCCCGGTGTTCATCTCGGCGCGGCCAATGCTACTCTTATCGGTCGCAGGATAAACCTCAGCGAGGATGAAGATTACCTGCTGGCAGCCGCTGGCGGTGCGGCAGCGATCGCAGCCGCTTTTAATACACCGCTTGCCGGTGTGATCTTCGTCATCGAAGTCCTGCGGGTGCGGTACGCGATCAACAACATCATTCCGGTGATCGTCGCTTCGGTCGTGGGCACGGTGATCAGCCGTCTGGTGTACGGGCAGAGCCCGGCGTTCACGGTACCGGCGCTCTCTATCGGTTCACTGGCCGAACTACCGGTCATTATCCTGATGGGAGTACTGATCGGGATCCTGGGTGCAGGTTTTATCCGCATCAGCGCCCTCACCGCGCAGAAGACATTTGACTGGCGTCCGCTCTATGCTTTTGCTCTGGCGGGTCTGGTGACCGGTTTGCTGGCGCAGTGGGCACCGGCCATCATGGGTGTCAGTTATGATGCGCTCGACCGCATCTTTCACAATGACCTCGGAGTACAGGCGCTGTTCCTGTTGTTGCTGGCCAAACTAATCGCCACCGCTGTTTCGGTGGGTGTCCGTCTACCCGGTGGTCTGATCGGTCCGTCCCTGATCATCGGTGGCGCGGTCGGTGGTTTGACCGAGCTGCTGGTACAGAATACATATCCTCTCTATCAGGGGTCAGCCGGTTTCTATGCGATGATCGGCATGGTAGCGATGATGGGGGCAACCTTGCGTGCACCGCTGGCTGCACTGGTAGCATTGATGGAACTTACCGGCAACCTGAACGTCATCCTTCCCGGCATGATCGTGGTGGTAACGGCAGAGATCGCAACGCGCATGCTGATCGGTGATGTTTCTGCGTTCACCGCCATGTTGAAGATCCAGCATAAACGTGAGGCAGAACAGGCAGCCAGAGATGCCGCGTTACAGGAAACCGAAGCAGAGGATACACTGTCTTCTGACAGCGATAAGATCATTCACGCTAACGACGGCAGCTCTCAGTAAGCGTAGGTCAGGCATTGCCTGACCGGTCCTGGTGTACATAATAAAAAGCGGCGGGCAGTGCCCGCACTATACGCATGACTGAAAGGCTGATTACGGCTAGAAGCGGACAGTCAAAAGATTATTCACCGCCGAGGCGCAGAGACGCCGAGAAAAACAATATTTCATATGTAA
>JADFWE010000215.1 GCA_015222915.1 Pseudomonadota bacterium
ATTAACAATAATAAGCTCCGTGCTCTCTGCGCCTCTGTGGTGAAATGTTTTGACCTTCCGCATATAGTTTTCGTAGGTCGGGTTAGCGTGAGCGTAACCCGACAGTGGCTATACGACGGTGGAAGGATACTGGATTACGCTAACGCTAATCCAGCCTACAATTTTTCTATTTGCTTTTTTCGCTCCCTTTGCGTCCTTCGCGGCAAAAAGTTTGTTTTTTTTCAAGGCATGCCTATAGCGGCGGATTCAACCTCCCGACCTATTCCACAGTCACCGATTTCGCCAGGTTTCGCGGCTGATCGACATCGGTGCCCTTACGGACAGCGACAAAGTAAGAAAACAGCTGCAACGGGACAGAGAACAATACCGGTGCCAGTTCCGCTTCAACGGCAGGTATCTTCATCACCTTGCAATGCTCTCCCAGATCTGAAACATCCATACGCTCGTCGGCAAACAGGTAGACGCTGCCGCCACGAGCCAGGATCTCCTGGATATTGGATTTTATCTTGCCTTCGAAACCATCGATCGATGCGATGGCGATGGTCGGCAGATCGTGATCGATCAGCGCGATCGGACCGTGTTTCAGCTCACCCGCCGGGTAGGCATCAGCATGGATGTAGGAGATCTCTTTGAGCTTCAGCGCGCCTTCCAGAGCGATGGGATACAGTGTGCCGCGACCGATGAAGATCGCATTATGCAGATCGGTAAAATCTTCCGCCCACTGATCGATGGCCTGTTTATCATTCAACACCTGGTCGATCAGTGCCGGCAGCGCCTGCGCCTGGTAGAACAGGTCCTTGATCTTATCTGCTGAAAGCTCACGACGTTTGCCCAGTGCGACCACCAGCATCAGCAATGCCACCAGTTGTGTGGTGAACGCTTTGGTCGATGCGACACCGATCTCAGGACCGGCGCGGGTCATCAATTTTAATTCACTCTCACGGACCAGAGAGCTTTCCGGAACATTACATACCGATAATGTCATATCCGTCGTCTCTTTGATGGCACGCAGCGCGGCAAGCGTATCGGCTGTTTCTCCCGACTGTGAGATGGTGACCACCAGGGTATCATCCGCCAGCACGGTTTTTCGGTAGCGGTACTCACTCGCCACTTCTACCCGGCATGGCACACCGGCGATAGCCTCCAGCCAGTAACGGGCCACCAGTCCGGCGTGGTAACTGGTACCACAGGCGATGATCTGCACCGCTTTGACACGATCCAGTATCTTCTCAGCCCCGACACCAAAAGTACTGTCCAGCAACTGCCCATCGACCACGCGACCTTCCAGGATATCCAGCAGACAGGAGGGCTGCTCGTGAATCTCCTTGAGCATGTAGTGACGATACTCGCCTTTTGCGGTTGAATCTGCGCTTAGCTCGGACTCTTTGATCTCACGCTCGACCACTTCACCCGCATCGTTATAGATGATCAGCGCATCGGTACGGATATCGGCGATATCACCTTCATCGAGATAGATAAAACGGCGGGTAACCGGCAGCAGTGCCGCCGCATCGGAAGCGATAAAATATTCGCCGATACCGACGCCGATCACCAGCGGACTGCCGCGACGGGTGGCGATGAGCCGGCCTCTATCTGTATTAGACATGACACCCAGGGCATATGCACCTTCGAAATCAGCCACTGCCGAGCGCACCGCCATCAGCAGATCGCCCTGCGATTTCAGATAATGCTCGATCTGATGGACCGCCACCTCGGTGTCAGTCTGTGAGGTAAAATTGAAACCCGCACTGCTCTGCTGTTCACGCAGCTCACTGTGGTTTTCGATGATACCATTATGTACGATGACCACACTCTCGTTGCAGACATGTGGATGCGCGTTCTGCTCGCTGGGTTCGCCGTGCGTCGCCCAACGGGTATGTGCCACACCCATGCTGCCGCGGATAGCGTTTTCCTCAAGCGCATCGGAGAGTTCCTTGACCTTGCCGACACGGCGCACACGGCTGATACAGTCTCCTTCATCCAGTACCGCGATACCGGCGGAATCATATCCGCGATATTCTAGGCGGCGTAAGCCCTCGAGTAAGATGGGGGTTACATTTCGTTCAGCGACAGCGCCAACAATTCCACACATAAGTAAACCTTAGATCCGATTAATACAATAGAGCAATATTTGATTAATAATATAGAAGCCAAACAGTGAAATAGCTTTGATTCTGGATGATTTTACCGTAATTTTTACAGGCATTTATGGCGACGTATTCCCGATCAGCCGCTCAGGCATATCGAGGAGGAGCGATCTCACCACATCTTGCGCACCCTGTTTTTTTCACGCTTGATCTTGCTTCCTACCAGGCTCTCCCACAGGAACAGACCTGACAGCTTTTCGACCATGGAGGTCGAGACCAGAAAATCTTCCAGTGGTTTTGCCGATGCTCTGTTGGGGATCACAAACGACCACATCTGCAGGGTTCCGCGATTATTTTCGGTTAACACCGACTTGAAATAAGCATGCGGGATAGGCAGGGTCACGCCATTATCATCCCTCGCGCCGATGACGGTAACATCCTGATCAAAATAGAAGATAGGGCCGCAGATAACATAGGTCTCGAGAATCTTTTTCTGCGCATCCAGCTGCCTGATAGCGGCCTCGAGTTTTTTCCATATATTCCGGTTAAACGACGGTTCCTGCGGTGACATATTCGATAGCAGAAAAGTCTCACTGTTCTGGATCTCTGTCTCTTTCTGATTCGCGCTGGCGACCAGGTGACCACGGTCATAACCGGAGTTTTTATAATCAGCCAGATCGGCCCTGAATTTTTCAGGCACGCGGTAATCAGAGCGAAAGCTATCTGCCCGTTCGACATCCGACGTGTCCGGATCCACGATCTCCAGCGCCCATTTCGCCTGCCTGAAATAATAGGAATATCCCAGCACATAATGCCGGTTACTCAATATCTGATCTGAGGTAGGTACACCGTACCTGGTCTCGCGTCTAACGTTTGGCAGCTCTATCATTACCTCACCCGTCCCTTGTCAGTTTTACCAGAGAAGCCTGATTATCTTACAGGAAGAACGTAGGAATATACCGCTATAAAATGACAAAAACTACCCAGCAGCACAAAGATATGAAAGATTGCGTGGTTGAATTTTATCTTTTTAATGGCATATAAAACAGCACCGAGCGTATAAGCAAGACCGCCGGCGATCAGCCAGTACAGGCCACCGGGCGGCAGATTTGCCACCAGCGGGTCTATCGCGAAGACGATGATCCAGCCCATAAAAACATACATCAGGGTTGATAACAGAGTGAAACGACCGGTAAAAAACAGCTTTAAAACGATACCAGAAACGGCCATTCCCCAGCTGACAGCAAAGATTATCCAGCCTGTTCTACCAGCGTCTGCAGCCTGCAGGGTCACCAGAGTAAAAGGCGTATAAGTACCTGCGATGAGTATATAGATAGCGGCATGGTCAAGCACCCGCAGACGGTTTCGCAGCGCCGGTTCTTTAACACTGTGATAGACAGTGGACGCGGCATACAGGATGATCAGACTGAAACCAAAGATGCTGAAACTGACAATAGCCCAGATATCGCCATCACTGCTGGCACGCGAATAAAGTAAGAATAACGCGACGATACTCAGGAAAAATCCGGCGGCGTGCGATGTGATATTAAGTCTTTCTTCTGCAGGTGAATAATATTTCACTTTTTGCGATGATTTCATATTGTCTTCGACTCCGGCGGTGCTCATCAATAATCATAGCCCCCGTCATTTATCCTCGTCATTCATCCCTGTTACTCACCCCCGTCATTATAAAGGGCAATAAAAAAAGGCCCCCGAAAGAGCCTTTTTTAGTCACCTCAAACCAGATTGAACTCCGGTTCAGATGCCAGGGATCAAAGCTTGTCAGCTTCAGATGCCAGGTATTCAGCTACACCGTCCGGCGTTGCATCCATACCTTTATCGCCTTCTTTCCAGCCGGCAGGACAAACTTCGCCATGCTCTTCGGTAAACTGCAGGGCATCGACCATGCGCAGCATCTCATCGATGTTACGACCCAGCGGCAGATCATTAACGACCTGATGACGCACCATACCTTCTTTATCTATAAGGAATGAACCACGGAAAGCGACAGCGCCGTCAGGTGTCTCGACGTCATAAGCTTTACACACGGCATGAGTCATATCAGCAACCAGCGTATATCTCACCGGACCGATACCACCATCATTGATCGGTGTATTACGCCATGCATTATGCGTGAAATGTGAATCGATAGATACACCGATCACTTCTACATTACGTTTGGTGAATTCATCCAGGCGATGATCGAAAGCGATCAGCTCGGAAGGACAGACGAATGTAAAATCCAGTGGATAGAAGAACACTACGGCATACTTGCCTTTTGTTGCTTCTTTAAAATTAAAGTTTTCAGTGATCTCACCGTTACCTAATACTGCTGCAGTACTGAAATCCGGTGCTTCACGACCTACAAGTACACCCATGGAAGGCTCCTCTTCTAATAATTAAATCATTACTTCGATCAGAGAGGGTATCTCTCTGATGACATCATAAATAATACGCTGTCGATACAGATGCGTCTGTGAATATTTTTCCAGATACGCCTGTCGACGAGCAAGAAAATAACGCTGGAATTTTAAAGCAGCGCCAGTTAAATAGCCAATATATTAGAACACCCTTTTTGCAAAAAATAACCATAATGAATTTATGGCTCGCCCGTGATATATCGGGCAGCCGATCATCAGATTGATCATCTATTGATAGCAGGCGGGATGGGCAGCCGATGAAGGCTAAGCAACATAAAAAAGCCCCTGATATCAGGGGCTTAGTTAATAGTTTTTACAGTAAAGGTCTTAAGTGACCTCTAGAACGGGATATCATCGTCAAAGCCGTCATCGACCATCGCTGGCGCGGCCTGCTGCTGTGCCGGGGCTGACTGCTGTTGCGGAGCAGATTGCGCAGGTGCAAAACCACCTTCACCGCCACGGCTGTCTAACATCTGCATGGTACCGCCGATATCTACAACCACTTCGGTGGTGTAACGGTCCTGTCCGTCCTGGCCCTGCCATTTACGGGTCTGCAGCTTGCCTTCGATGTAAACTTTTGAGCCTTTTTTCAGATACTGCGCAACAATTTCAGCAAGCTTGCCGAAGAACACAACACGGTGCCACTCTGTTTTTTCCTTCTTTTCACCTGTACTTTTATCGTTCCATGTCTCTGAAGTAGCCAGTGTAATATTAGCCACTGCGTTGCCGTTCGCCATATATTTAACTTCAGGATCTTTACCCAGATTACCGAGTAAAATTACTTTATTTACACCACGTTGTGCCATTCTCTCTCACCTTATATTGATCGTCGTATTAATGTTTTAGTTTACTTTCTGTCGCTTCGAAGTTGCCTGCAAGACGGCCCGGAAAGCGGCCCGGAAGATTACCTGGCCGGATGCCTTGATAACACGCCGCTGACACTCATTTCGAAGCCGCTAACGATAACAATTTTTCTTCATCAAGGATACGTTTTTTAACTTTTAAATAGGCGACCTGACCGGAGGCATCAGCTTCATCGACCAGGCTTACTTCCACTACGCCTGCTACTGCCAACAGCTGCTCGGCAGTGATGCCTTCGACCTTAAGAAGGTAAGTGCTTAAATATGAAGGTTTTTTCATGGTGACAGCCAGCAGCAACCAGACGGTCAGGACTGCCAGCACGGTAATAAATACACCATCGATACCCAGGTACTGATGCGCCAGACCACCGATACTGCCTCCGGCAAAGGCACCAAAGAACTGGCCGCTGGAATACACACCCATCGCCGTACCCTTCTGTGTCGCAGAAGCTGTTTTAGTGATCAGTGATGGCAGCGATGCCTCTAGCAGATTAAAACCGGCGAAGAAAATGATCAGCGCCAGGATCGTCAGCCACAGCATATGACTCTGCAAAAAGAGAAACGTAGCGACCATCAGACTGAAGACAGCACCGGAGAAAACCTGCTTCATGGCCTGTTTCTTTTCGGCGATAATGATAAACGGCACCATGATGATCAGCGAGACAGCAAACACCGGCAGATAGATCTGCCAGTGCTCATGCGAATCGACACCGAACTCATCCTGCAATATCAACGGCAGCACCAGAAATATGCTCATCAGCACGAAATGCAATATCAGGATACCGATATCCAGACGCAGCAGCTGCGTGTCCTTCAACACCGACAGCAACGACTGTGTTTCCAACTGTGCATCACGGTGGAAGTGACTCTGTACCGGATCCGGTACGATAAGGAACAGAACAGCGATACCCACCAGTGCCAGCACTGCGGTAGCATAAAAGATGCCGCTGATGCCGATCCAGTCATTAACGATCGGGCCCAGCACCATGGAAACAGCAAACGACATGCCGATACTGATACCGATAAATGCCATCACTTTGGTCCGATGCTCCTCACGCGACAGATCAGCCGCCAGCGCCATCAGAGCTGCTGCTATCGCTCCGCCGCCCTGAATGGCCCGGCCGAAGATAATACCTTCGATGGTCTCTGCACTGCCGGCGATCAACGAGCCGATAGCAAAGATCAGCAGGCCGATAAAGATTACCGGTTTACGACCGATGCGGTCGGACCACATACCAAAAGGGATCTGCAGGATAGCCTGTGTCAGGCCATAGATACCCATCGCCAGCCCCATCAATAATGGTGTCGCTCCCGGCAGATGCTCAGCATATAAGGCGAATACAGGCAAGATCATGAACAGGCCCAGCATACGGAACGCGTATATCAGCGCCAGCGACATACCGGCACGGCGCTCTTGCGCAGCCAGATCCTGCACCAGCGAATCAAGGGCTAGCGGATCATTAGAGCTCGATTGATGCGAATCTGAAGATGACATGTAAAAGATATCTAAAAAAAGCAGGTGCAGCTATTGCCGGGAATGTTAAAACACGGCATTCTATCAGATTGGCCTTTATAAAATTGATTAGTTATGGACACCATCCAGATTCGCGGTGCACGCACCCACAATCTAAAAAATATCGACCTCGATATCCCGCGCGACAAGTTAATCGTGATTACCGGTCTGTCTGGTTCCGGCAAATCGTCACTGGCATTCGACACCATCTTCGCCGAAGGACAGCGCCGTTACGTGCAGTCTCTATCCACCTATGCCCGCCAGTTCCTGTCGATGATGGAAAAGCCGGATGTCGATACCATCGAAGGCCTGTCACCGGCGAT
Organism: Pseudomonadota bacterium; assembly: GCA_015222915.1. Lineage (GTDB taxonomy): Bacteria > Pseudomonadota > Gammaproteobacteria > SZUA-229 > SZUA-229. Next base: position 7,204 of record JADFWE010000215.1, read on the forward strand.
CTCTATCGAGCAGAAAACCACCTCGCACAATCCGCGCTCTACCGTCGGCACCATCACCGAGATCTACGATTACCTGCGCCTGTTATTCGCCCGCGCCGGCACGCCGCGCTGCCCGGTACACGACACCGAACTGCAGGCGCAGACCATCAGCCAGATGGTCGACCAGGTACTTGCACTGCCCGAAGGAACGAAGCTGATGCTGCTGGCGCCGGTGGTCAGAGACCGTAAAGGCGAACACCTGAACCTGTTCGCTGATTTCAAGCAGCAGGGGTTTATCCGGGTACGCATCGATGGCGTGGTCTATGAACTCGACGAAACACCGGAACTCGATGCAAAGAAAAAACACACCATCGAAGTGGTGGTCGATCGTTTCAAGGTAAGAGAGGATATCAAAACCCGTCTGGCTGAATCTTTCGAAACAGCATTGCTACTGGCGAACGATATCGCTACCGTGGCGCACATGGATGGCGACGACGGAGCTGACCTTGTCTTCTCTGCAAAATTTGCCTGCCCCCACTGCGGTTACAATCTGCAGGAACTGGAACCGCGCCTGTTCTCATTTAATAACCCGGCCGGTGCCTGCCCGGAATGCGAAGGCCTCGGCCACAATAATTTCTTTGATCCGGAACGGGTTATCAGCCCGCACCTGAGCCTGGCCGGTGGTGCTATCCGCGGCTGGGATCGTCGGAACGCCTATTATTTCAGCATCATCCAGTCACTCGCTAAACATTATGATTTTGATGTCGACGTTGCATTTCAGGACCAGCCAAAAAAGATTCAGAAGCTATTGATGTATGGCAGCGGCAGCGAACAGATCGTATTCAATTATCCCGGCCACGCCGGTCGCCGGGGCAAACAACGCAAACACAGATTCGAGGGCGTATTACACACCATGGAACGCCGCTATCGCGAGACCGAATCCAGCCTGGTGCGTGAAGAGCTGGCTAAATTTCTCTCGGTACAGCCCTGCCCGGTATGCCACGGCACCCGACTGAACGAAGCAGCACGCCATGTCTTCATACAGGATAAAACACTGGCAGAACTGACAGCGATGCCGATTGAACAGTCATTCGCGTTTTTTGATACGCTGGCACTCAGCGGCCACCGCGGTGAAATCGCGAAGAAGATCAACCGCGAGATATCGACCCGCCTGCATTTCCTGGTGAACGTCGGACTCGAATACCTTACCCTGGACCGAAGCTCCGACACCCTGTCGGGTGGCGAAGCACAGCGTATCCGCCTCGCCAGCCAGATAGGTGCAGGTCTGGTCGGGGTGATGTATATCCTCGATGAACCCTCCATCGGCCTGCACCAGCGCGATAACGATCGCCTGATCAGCACGCTCAACCACCTGCGCGATATCGGCAATACCGTCATCGTGGTCGAACATGACGAGGATGCCATCATGAGCGCCGACCACGTCATCGATATCGGTCCTGGTGCCGGGGTACATGGTGGTGAGATCATCGCCGCCGGCACCCCGCAGCAGATCATGGATAACAAGGATTCTCTCACCGGGCAATACCTGTCCGGCACGAGAGAGATTAAGATTCCTGAACAGCGCACCGAACCGAGCGATGAATTTTTCAGTATCCAGGCTGCCAGTGGCAATAATCTGAACGATGTCAGTATCGATATCCCGGTGGGTTTATTCACCTGCATCACCGGGGTTTCGGGCTCAGGAAAATCCACGCTGATCAACGACACGCTATACCCGATACTGGCCAAAGCCATCAACAATAACTCCATGACCGCCGCGCCATACGAATCGTTTAGCGGTGTCGAACATTTCGACAAGGTCGTCGACATCGACCAGTCACCCATCGGCCGCACACCGCGTTCCAACCCGGCCACCTATACCGGCCTGTTCACACCCATCCGCGAGATTTTTTCTGCCACGCAGGAAGCGCGCTCACGTGGTTATAAACCCGGGCGCTTCAGCTTCAACGTCAAAGGCGGCCGCTGTGAAGCCTGCCAGGGTGACGGTGTGATAAAAGTCGAGATGCACTTTCTGCCGGATGTCTATGTCGATTGCGATGTCTGCAAAACGCAGCGCTACAACCGTGAGACACTGGAGATAAAATACAAGGGCAAGAATATCCACCAGGTACTGGAGATGACAATCGAAGACGCGCTGGTTTTCTTCAATGCTATCCCGGTGCTGAAACGCAAGCTGCAGACCCTGATGGATGTCGGCCTGGGCTACATCACACTGGGACAGCGCGCCACCACCCTCTCAGGAGGTGAAGCGCAGCGCATCAAGCTATCCAAAGAACTATCGAAACGCGATACCGGACAGACCGCTTATATCCTGGACGAACCGACCACCGGCCTGCATTTTTACGACGTACAGCAGCTGCTCGATGTGCTGATTCGTCTGCGCGACCACGGCAACACCATCATCGTCATCGAGCACAATCTCGATATCATCAAGATGGCTGACTGGATCATCGACCTGGGACCGGAAGGCGGTTACAAAGGCGGCAGGATCATCGCCACCGGAACACCGGAAGACGTTGCGCAATCACCGGATTCTTATACCGGTAAGTATCTGAAACGCATCCTGTCGAAAAAAAAGAGAAAACTTAAGCCTCTAAAACTGGTGAAATAGAGGGAAATAATCTATAAAACTATAATGTCACTTTTACAGAAAATACTGGATAAAACCGGCGTTGCTTTCTTATTCGAAACACCTGTTGATGAAGAACAGGAAGTACAGAAGATCGTCGATGAGATAGAGCAGTTTATTATCGGAATCAATAAAACCATCGATGACGACATCGAACAGGAACCTGGAAAGTCAGCCCCATACAGCGCCCGCTATGTCATCAATGACCAGCAGGGAAAGCGCATCGAACTACCGCCATTCAGCCTGGTATCACTTAACAGCATCCGGATGACAGACGGCTATCAACAGCTAAAGTTACGCCTGATCGAAAAAGCCTGCCGGCTCGAATTAAGAGAGATAAACATCGACAGGAATGGCATCGACACGATCGAAAAACTGGACGACCAGCTGGATGATTTCGCGAGATATTTTGTTATCCAGGTAAGTTGCGCTACTTCGAACAAGGCCTGATGGTGAGTGTCAAAATCAGATGACCGCCAGCCTTAGCGGACTTTAAAAAGATTAAAAACATTCCGCCGCGAAACACACAAAGGGCGCGAAGAAAAGACAAAACCAATATAGCATCTCTCGCGCGTAGCGCGTGAACAAAGATGTTTTTCTTCGCGCCCTTTGCGTGTTTCGCGGCAAAAAAACTGTTTTTTTGATCTCCGCTACAGGCAGAAAATCGTCCTAGCCTGCTCGCCCACGCCTCTTAAAGCGTCGGATGATACTGACCACCGGCCCCGACAGAGCATAGATCATAAAGCCACCGAACAGGGTAATCGGCGGATCGACCGAAGCGAAAACAAAGATCATCACCACCACCAGCATCACCACGAACGGCACTTTGTTGTGGAAATCGATATCTTTAAAGCTGTAATAAGAAACGTTGCTCACCATCATAAGACCGGCAAAAACGATAACGAACAGAGAGACAACAGCGACCGACGCCCCCTGGATATTATTATCGAAACACGCCCAGACGAAACCGACAACCACAGCTGCCGCAGCCGGACTTGGCAGCCCCTGAAAATAACGCTTATCGGTATTACTGGCTTTGGTATTGAACCGCGCCAGCCTTAACGCACCTGATGCCACATACAGGAAAGCCGCCAGCCATCCCAGCTTTCCCCAATGCCAGCCAACATCGACCAGTGAAGATAACGACCATTCATACATGATCAGCGCTGGCGCCAGGCCAAAGGAACTCATATCGGCTAGACTGTCATACTCCGCGCCGAACTCGCTCTGCGTGTTGGTCATACGTGCCACGCGGCCATCCAGTGCATCGAGGACCATCGCGATGAAGATGGCAACAGATGCCTGCTCAAACTTGCCCTGCGTTGCAGCCACGATGCCATAAAACCCGGCAAATAATGCAGCCGTGGTAATCAGGTTGGGCAGCAGATAGATGCCACGCCGGCGTTTTTTCACTGGCGGCTTCTCCATCTCAGCTTCGAGCATTTGTTCAGGTTGTTTGTCTTGTGATGTTTCCATAGTGTAAAGGATAGCCTAGTCCGGCAGTGCCGTCTAATAATAAAACAGGTAATTTACTTGATAACAGAACTCCGATTTCGGCGGCGGACAGTCAAAAGATTATTCACCGCCGAGGCGCAGAGACGCCGAGAAAACAATATTTCATATGTAACAACGTAGATCGTGTACTGCACGACAGACAACAGCTAATAAAGGTAC
>JADFWE010000216.1 GCA_015222915.1 Pseudomonadota bacterium
AACTGCCAACCATGTTGGACAGGCCCTGACCGATGAACTCCTGGTTAGCGTTGATGCGCTGGCTGGATTTTGTCGCTACGGCGCGGCTGATGGAAACCGCTTCGATAAGCCCCAGCAGGGCGATAGCAAAAGCTTCCGGTGCCAGCATCTTGATAGAAGCGTAGGAGAAATCCGGCATGGACAGCGGTGGCAGCTGCGCTGGAATCTCGCCAACCAGTTTGATGCTGTCGGTGTGTTCTTTAAAGATGAGCGCGATCAGGCTACCGACGATCATACCGGCCAGCAGGTTCGGTATCTTCGGCATAAAACGTTTTATCAGGATTGCGGTAAACAGTGTGGCCACGCCGATGGTGATGAGATACAGGTTCGTGCTGCTGATATTGCTGAAGATCTCAAGCCATGTATGAACGAATGTTTCACCTTTGGGGATATCGATGCCCAGCACGTGTTTCATCTGACTGGTCGCAATCAGGATGGCGGCCCCGGCGGTAAAGCCCGCGACCACATTATGCGAGACGAAGTTAACCAGCTTGCCTAGCCGTGCCAGGCCGAAACCGAGCTGATAGACACCTGCCAGGAAGGTGAGTGTCAGTGCCAGACTGATAAATTCCGGTGTGCCGGGCTCTGCATGGTGGCTGATGGCGGCGAACACGACGATCGAAATTGCGGTGGTTGGACCTGATATCAGGTGATGAGAGGAACCGAACAGGGCGGCGATGATGGGGGTGACCATCGCAGTATACAGGCCGTATTGAGGCGGCAGGCCAGCGATGGTGGCAAAAGCAACACCCTGTGGCAGTACGATGACAGCACCGGTCAGGCCGGCGATGAAGTCAGCTTTTAACGTTTGGGCATTTACCAGTCGAAACCAGCTTAAAAAAGGAAACAACGCGGCTAACTTCATGATTCTCTGTAAAAAAAAGGGGGCAGGTACTGCAGAAAAGAACGCGCGATTTTATAACTTTTTGATATTTATGCCTATATGCCAATCTGAGTATTAAGGTTTTGTTAAGGGTTCTGGAGGGATGTTATTGACACAAAGCGGAAGTCAAAAACTTTAAAAGCGATTTCACCACAGAGGCACAGAGAACACAGAGAAAAGCCTTTATATTGTTTACTGCGCCTGCGGCGCAGTAAACAAAAGAAAACTTTGTGTTCTCTGTGCCTCTGTGGTGAATAAGCTTTTGACTTTGTTTTTAAAGGTATGCTTCTGGCCGTAACCTGACCTACTACTCAGAAATAATAATCCCCGCAACCACATTTCGTCCCTCACTCATCAATATATTGTAGGTTCGGCAGGCAGCGCCGGTATCCATGAAATCCACACCGATGCCGCGTCTGATGATTTCCGAATATATCTCTACCGCAGGAAAAACCAGCTTGTTTCCGGTGCCGATGATGATCAGTTCCGGCTCGAAGCTCAATACGGTGTCGATATGCGGTTGTTGCAGTTGTCCGATCGTATCGGCTTCCCAGTCCTGGTGGAGTCTGGTCGGGGCGATGATCAGGCTCTGTCTGAAGGTTTTACCGTTGATCGCGATGCTGTCGCTGTCATAGGCGGTTATTACATAACCGTCATCCTGGCTGTCTTGCGCAAATTTCATCTATTTTTCCGCTTCTGTTCTAGTGAGCGTCAACTGAATGACGGCGATAACTTATGTTACACGTTCTGCGGTGAATACAGTACAATATGTGCCTTTAAAAATCTTGCTGGAGAGAGTCTTGAACGCAGTTAAAGTCGGTTTGTTAGGTCTGGGTACAGTCGGTGGCGGAACCGCCACAGTTTTGATTAGAAATGCTGAAGAGATTCAGGCACGCCTTGGTCGCGGTATTGATATATCACACGTCGCCGGTCTTGATATCGCTTCCCAGACCATCGTCGATCCGGCAACCACCAAATTGACGGAAGATGCTTTTGAGGTTGTTAACGATCCGGAAGTGGAGATCGTCGTCGAGTTGATCGGTGGTTATACACTGGCGAAAGATCTGGTGATGAAAGCTATCGAAAACGGCAAGCACGTGGTCACCGCCAACAAGGCGCTGATTGCCACCCATGGTCCTGAGATCATGAAAGCGGCGACCGAACAGGGCGTCAGTGTCTGTTACGAGGCTGCCGTTGCCGGCGGTATCCCTATCATCAAAGCCATGCGTGAGGGTCTGGCAGGCAATCAGATTCAGTGGGTAGCTGGCATCATCAACGGTACCGGTAACTTCATCCTCACCGAGATGCGGGATAAAGGCCGTGATTTTGCCGATGTGCTTAAAGAGGCACAGGAACTGGGTTACGCCGAAGCTGACCCGACCTTCGATGTCGAAGGTATCGATGCCGCGCATAAGTTGACTATCCTTGCTTCGCTGGCGTTTGGCATCGAGCTGCAGTTCGAAAAAACGTACACCGAAGGTATTAGCAAGATTACCACCGAAGATGTGAACTATGCTGAAGAGCTTGGTTATCGCATCAAACACCTCGGTATTACCCGCAAGACAGATAAAGGTATCGAATTACGCGTACATCCGACATTGATCCCGGAAAAGCGTCTGATCGCCAATGTCGATGGCGTGATGAATGCCGTACTGGTGCAGGGCGATGCCGTCGGCCCGACCCTGTATTACGGCGCCGGCGCCGGTGCTGAACCGACGGCTTCTGCCGTGGTGGCCGATATCATCGATACTGTCAGAACCATCGATGCACCGTTGCATCACAAAGTGCCGCTCCTGGGATTCCAGAGCAATGCTATGCGCGACACACCGATACTGCCTATCGAAGATGTCTCATCGGCCTATTACCTCCGTATGGAAGCAGAGGACCATCCTGGAGTACTGGCGGAAGTCTCTGATACCTTTGCGAAAAACAGCATAAGTATCGAAGCTGTCATACAGAAAGAGCCTGCTTCCGGTCAGAGCAGTGTTCACCTCATCATGCTGACACAGAAGTGTGTCGAGTCTAACGTCAACAAAGCGATCCAGGCAGTAGAAGCCCTGCCATCGGTGAAAGGGGAAGTGGTCCGTATCCGTGTTGAACATCTTGGTGATGAATAGACAGCTGCGATATAACGGTTAAGAACCGTTCTTTACGTGACTTCTGCAAGGCTGAAGCCCAGGGGAGTACAAAATAGGGATGCACAGAACAGGGTTGTACTGGATAGGGATATAAGAATAATGGTTCGCACGATGAGCTTGTCGGTTGATGCTTTCGTGCGGATATGTTCGCAGTGTTACAGGAAAAGCAGCCACCCTAACAGTGCTCGGCTCTATAATCCTTCGGGCAGTTGTTCTAATCGTACTCGCGTGAAGCTGGCGTGTCTGGCGCTATACTGATCAATATATCCTCTCCGACGGTAATGTCCATTGCCGTGCCATATTTTATATCTTGTTCGATCGCGGCGATCTGATCACCATGTGTACTGACATCGATCAGGGGCGCGACTATTAGGTGATAGAAAAATAATGCACGATCGCATAAGGGATCGCCACCATAGTGAATAGCCTGAGGTAGAGCAGAAAATCGTTCATCGATCAGTTGATCGATTTTTTGTGTTCAGGTAATACCGGATCGAAAAGATTACCGAACAGGCTGTGCAGGACCAGCTTGCGTTCGGCTTTTTTACTGCTCTTGATGTCTTTCCATGGTACCACGTACAGGATCTTCGGCAGCTCCTTGTTGCCTTTGATGGTGGTGGTCTGCAATTCGATCTTATCTTCTGCTACAGCCGTGTTGGATGTCTGCAGTGCTATTAGCAATAAACAGCAGCATGCGAGCTTGTGTGATCTCTGAGGAGTCAATCTAGCCATTATTCAATGTTCCTTTTAAATGCATGATCCAGTCTTTGGTTTCCTGGTCGGGTTTTTTCAGCAGCGACATATAGATCTCATAGTGTTTGATCGCAAGCTCGATGTCCTGAAGATAGACGTCATATAACAGTGCAAGATTATATTGTGCGTTGATGTATTTTGGGTTGAGCTCGATGGCTCTGTTGTAATCCGCCTCTGCCTCCTTGATTTTTCCCTGTTTGACCATCATCTGTGCTCTCAGATTATAGGCCTGTGATTGTTCAGGATTCAGTGTGATAGCTTTATCTACAAGTTTTAATGCCTGATCTATCTCATCTTTTCTAAAGTGGATGACTGCGAGATTGGTATAGGCGCCGGCGAGTTCAGGCCTCTTGCGTATGAACTCGCCGAAGATGCGCTGCGCTTTAGCGATCTCGTTATCATTGAGTGCGACCAGTCCCTCGCGGTAACGGTCCCGTTCTGCTTTGGTGGCAGACGGTGCTGCCGTTACACTTGCCGTGGTGTGAGTATCCGGTCCGTTATCAGCAGGCATCTTATCGGGGCTCTGTGCGCAGGCGGACAAAACCAGTATGGCTGATGCGGTGAGGACTTTTAATCTAATAGTTGATGTATTTATCATGGCTGAAGGTGCTGATTAGTGCAGTATGTTTACGTAACTATCAGTTTTCGGTTTTCTGGCATAACGTGCCGGAAACAGGTCAGTGAGTTCGTGAAGACTTTTCTGTATCCAGCTGTTGTACAGGCCGTCCTGAACCCTTGCCAGGTTAATCTCGAAAAATTCGATGGCTTTGTCTTCAAATGGAAATGCCTGATCCTCCAGCAGGATCTCGTACTGATCAAGTTCTTCTGCGTTGAGGCTTTTGGGCCGGTCGGAATCCAGCAGTGCTTTGCTGAAGTTTTTATATATCAAAGCGATAGAGTAGGTGGCCTCGGTCGAGGCCTCATATACTTTGTATTTTGAAGCGTAGCCGTAAAGTTTTACTGCTTTCTGCATCGATGTTTTTTTCTTGCGCAGGCTCTTGTTCAGAGGCAGGGTGAGTTTCAGCCAGTTGAACCGTGCCATCTCGCTGCGGGCGAGGCCGAGATAGGCGAACGATGTGATATATCTCGTGCGTTCTGTTTTGCTGTTATTCAGCGCTTTCTTATCAGCGTTGACGATATTGAGCCGCCAGCGGTTGGAATTTTTTACAGGGTCTTTCTTGTTTTTATCGCGCTCGGTATATAACTCGGTCAGCTTCTGCATTGCTTCCATATTTTGCGCATAAGGCTTCTTGTATGTCCTGGCGTACTTTTCGTAGGATTTGATAGCAGAGTTGATCTTGTTTTTTTCCTCGTATAACTCGGCGGCCTGCCACAGTGCCGCGGTTTTCAGCACGAGGTTATCGCCCATACTGGACATCTTTTCAAATTCCTGCGCAGCCTTGATTCCCTGGTCAGAACTCAGGTAAGCGACAGAGAGTTTCTTTGAAACATCAGTCTGGCGTTTGTTTTTCGGGTAGAGTTTCTGAAACTGTTTGATCTCCCTGATCGCCGGCTTCCATTGTTTATGCTGCATGTTGAGAGCGATAGCATCATAAAGACCTGTCGCTGCGACAGCAGAAGCGGGGGCTACATCGACGATGCGGGAATAATGATGGATGGCGGCAGCCGTGTCTTTTTCTTTTAACGACTGCTCGCCCTGTTTGTAGATGGCGAGTGCCAGCCGGTCACTGTATTGTCTTCGCTGTTTGCTCGCCAGGTTCTTCGATCTGAGCAGCTGGAGGTAGATAGATTCGGTCTCGGCATATTCCTCAAGTTTGAAATATGACTCCGCTTTCAGGCTCGTTAGAGAGCTGTCAGTCTTCTTACTGTGAGATATCCTGACATCGGCGAGTTCGATGGCGGACTTGTACTGGCCAGACCTGTAGGCCAGTTCGGCCACGTGCAGGATCAGCTTGTGTGTGCGTTTATCATCTGGATATCTCTGTGAATACTTCACTGCATAACGGATGTTTTTGTTAAGTAGTGTCCTGTCGTTTTTATCCGTGTTGAGTAGCTTGTCGCTGACGATGATGCTGGCATAAGCAGCATCTTTATGGATGATGATGTCATTGTCATAGGCGGCGAGTTCATAATACCTGAGTGCTTCGCGGTAACGCTTTTTCTGCGATAACAGTTCTGCGTACAGGAAATAGATATTATCCTGCTGGGCATAGCTGCTGTAATCTTTCAGATAGCGTTTGTACCACAGCTCTGCCTTGACGTAATCTTTATCGGCGATAGGCTTCTTGTTGCCCCGTCTGACATCGTCCTGGTATCTGTTGTGATAATAACCGGTCATCAGCACCACGTATTCTTTGAGCGAACGTCTTATCGCACGGTTGACTCGTGAATTCTCATTCTGGTCCTTCCAGTAGGTGCTCGACGGGTTATAGGCTACGTAAAAATCTTCGATGGCGTCGTATATCTTCTGTGTGAAACCGCTGTCCTTCCAAATGTTGATGATCTTGAGGTGTGAATACGGGATGTTATCTGATTCAGGATAGTACTTGATAAATTGTTTCAGGGTGTCGACCGCATCGGAGTAGCGCTCCTGTTTGAGGTAGATATCGCTGACCATGGAATAGGTGTGATAGGTGTAGATGAAGTCTGGACGATCTCTGAAATAATCATGCAGGGGTTCTGAACCGCCGAGATAGGAGAAGGCGAGACCGACCGCTCTGAAATATTCATCGAACTGCTCGCGTTCAGACTTATCCAGTTTTTCGAATTCGACGAAGTCATGTTCCAGCACCGCCTGCAGGAAATCATCGACTGCATCGATATAATACTGCTGCTTGAAACGTGCCCAGCCTCGTTTGAATAATGCCTTTTCGTAAAATATCTCGTTGCCCCGTGCCAGGATGACTTCCGTATAAGAGAACTCGGCGGTACTGTAATCCTGCAGTGAAAAAGCATCCTCAGCGATACGGAACTGTGTTTCGGTGTAGAACTGACTTTTCGGATACTGTTCGACGAGCCGGGTCAGAGAGTCGTTAGATGCCTGATGATCACCTTTCTGGTCATAGGCCTTGGCCAGCTGATACAACAGGGTATCGTTATTTTTGGCTTTAGGGTAATCGCGAAGTGATGTGGTCAGTAGTTTTATGGTGCTGTTCAAACGCTGTTCGTAACGTTTGTCTTCCAGTGCTTCCTGCCGTGCTGTGTCGTCTCTGAGATCTTCCTGCTCCTGCCTGAGTTTGTTGCTCTCACTGAATTCCAGTTCGGCCAGCCGGTTCAGAGCATCGATTCGTGAATTGTCATCGAGGTCTGCGTTATCGAGATAGTCTGAATACGCCTGCCTGACCTCTTCTCTTGTCTTCGGGCGGATAAAAACTTTGTTATCTGTCTCTGTTGCTGTGCTGACATCGAGCTCGGCGAGACTCCTGTTCTCTTTATCTGAATTACATGAGACAAGTAACGCTGCGCTGCTCAGGAGCAGCATGGTGAATAGCTTGTGGTTTAAGCTCATCACTGCCCATCTGCCTCATTGCTGTTATCGTATAGACGCGCCAGGCCGTACTGCGCCTGACTCAGATAACTTCTCAGGTATTTTTTTCTCTGAGCGATCAGGTCATCGATGATCAGCTGAAACACGACATCGTGTCTTTTGCTCAAACGTTCGATCTCATCGCTCAATTTTTTATCTTTCACCGTAGCGGAGAAGGTGATGAGCTGACGATAGTTGTTGATGAATGATTCGGGGTATTTCCTGCCATAGTCAAAACTGTTGTTCGCCAGTACAAAACTTGCAGTGGCACGCTCATAGTCGGCATTGGAAAAATCATGGTGCTGTGCTGTCAGCTTATCCATCTCCCTTATGCGTTTTTGAAAGTAGTCCATGGCTTCGGTATAGCTGCTGGAGACGGTCATCTCCTGCTGTAGCTTTTCATAGATATACGGCACCAGCAGATATGATTCATCGACCGAGAGGTCAGACGTTTTCTTGTTCTTAAGGATGGTCAGAGCATTCAGGCCACCGACAAGATCACCCTGGCTGGTCGCCGTCAGTCCGATGCCCAGCAGTGCACGATTGGTGTAACGGCTGTCGAGTGCAATATGACGGAAAGCATCGCGGGCATCACGGTAGTATTCTTTATGGAGCATGGCATAACCCAGCACCAGGTAAAGCCGGTTGATCAGTTCGTCACTGTTGTCCTTACCAGAGGTCTCTAATATTTCAGTGATAGTGCTGTGGGCGTCGGTCCACCAGCCCTGTCTTATGTGTGCGATCGCAGAGTCGAGCTGGGCATAGATATAATAGTCAGAATCCTTAGCGACTTTTTTATAATTATCGACTGCCAGCCGGTGTTTTTTCATGTGTTGCAGTGCGGTACCGTTGAGCAGGTATCCGTAAGCTGCATCGTTTTTGGATAGTTCGCTGATGATGTTCTCTAAAACCTCATGCACCTGCGTCCATTCATGACGTTCGGCATGGTATTTGGCAAAGATGAACTGGATGGTCGGCAGTAACGATTTATCGCCTTCCTCATAGACGAAGCGATAAAGTGTATCGGCCAGGTTCCATTCATTGTTCTCCAGCAGTATCTCGGTGAATACGAATACCGACTTATGATCGAGATTGTTTTTGATGGTCTCTTTATTGAAGTACATCAACTGGATCGCTGATGTCGTCTGATCTTCCTTTTCCAGCTGTTGCACCTGGGCTAGCAGTCTATCGATGTCGTCGATACTGTGCTGGCTGATAGCGGTATAGCTGCTGGCATCGCGATAAAACCAGGTCGACAGCGATTTAAAATCCTGCTCGAGTTCTCTGATCTGGGTTTGCAGTGACGCCTGGCCGGTTGCTTGCTGAGCGCCCATTGCCTGGTTTGCAAAGGCGAGCAGGAGATATAAAAAGAGATGGGGGAGCCGGAGTATCCTGCTGCTTAGGCAGTTATTCATCTAATAAAATCCATTCTTCTAGTCCTGCCTCGGTCCTGTCAGGTTCGGCCCGTGTTGGCCTCGCATGGACGGTAACCCGAGTTTATTACTGATCTCATTCTATTGTTATTAAAATCAGAAGCTTATATTGTCAATATTGCCTGGCTGTTCGCCGTGAAATATACCATTTGAGGCAATCTCAGGCAAATCAATTGTTCTCTTGCCATAGTAAAAGATACCGTTGCAAAAAAAGTATCTGATAAGTGTTACCGTATCTCAAACCGACTGGTGATGACATCGTTCAGGACACGATTATATCTTCTAGTCGCCCGGTTTCTATCCCCGCTTTTTCCTGAAAAGTTGTCACTGCTTGATATTTACTGATGGCAATATACAATCAGCTGATATTGTTTCTTATGACGGGATAGAGAGGGGGCGGGAAATGGCAACAGGTGTAAAGGATATAAATGATACTGTGGCAGCCAGCCTGGTATTGCAGGCGCTGGCAAAAAGAGACGGTATAAAAGGCAGCAAAAGATCTCTGTTCGGATCGCGCCCGGCTTACGATATCGTGATCAACAAGATATACAGTAATGTGGGAGATGAATATGCCTTCTTCAGCTACCATGCGGTAAAAGCCGGTAAAGCAAAAAGTCCTACCCGGGTATTCCCGGAAGTCGTGTTAAAGGATGTGCTCGGTAAAATCCTCGGCGAAGTTGCGGGTGGTGCGTCACCGGTTTACGCCATGGGCGATTCCATGAACGGTGCTCTCGGTGCGGGCAGTATCGACACAAAAGGTATCTATAGCAAAGCGGGTAAGCTTGGTGGTCAGATGCAGCTGCATCAGGCAAAGAAGATGAGCCCTTCAGCTTATAAGATGACACAGATTTATGGCCTGGCAGCGGATGTGAAAAGCTCGGGAGTTGTCCGCCTTGAAAAAGTTTCGTATGCCGGAAACAGCGGTTTGAACATCGTCCTGAGAGGCTGGTACACACGGGGCACGGCAAATATGTTTATCGACCGGTTCAACAACAAGACCGGTATAGATCCGACTGATCTGATGAAAAATATGAACAAAAAATTGGGTGGTGATATCCAGATCGATTATATCTACAGCCCCAGCACTGGAACCATGTGGTAGACGATATCACCGGGTTAATCTTTTAGGGCGAACACGAAAAAGCCTGCGTTCTTACTCTGGTAAACGCAGGCTTTTCTATGCCCTTACGGCTCTGGTAGGCGACTCAGGAAGTGACTCTGGCAGTCGATTCAGGTGATGGCTCTGGTGGTGGTTCTGGAAATCGCTATAAGAAAGCCAGAATCTCTTTTTCGATATCCTGTTTTTCGATAATTGTTTTCTGTGTGATCTCTTTATCGAACAGTGATTTGATAATGCCTGGAATCTTGATACCGGCTTTTTCAGCGATGGAATTAAGCGCATCGATATCATGGGTGTCGATCTCACCGCTTAGTGCATTGGCAATGACCGGTGAGAACTTGGTCCATTCAGCAGTCGAGTAGACGATGGTCTTCAGCGGTTTATCACGGCAGGTATCGTAAGCTTTGAAGCAGGTAGCGGTGTGTGGATCCATCAGATAACCGTTGTTGAAGGTCTCTTTTATGTAGGCTTTGCCTTCATCATCTTCGCAGAAGTCAGCGGCGAAGATGTTTTGTAGTTGCTGCAGCTCGGCATCGCTTAACTGGTAGTGTCTGTCATCGTCCAGCTGCAGCATCAGTTCTTTAGTACGTTCACTGCCGAACATATCGAACAGGATACGCTCTATATTGGAAGACTTTAAAATATCCATGGCCGGTGAGGTAGTCGCCACCACTTCAGAGTCGCGCAGATCATAAGCGCCGGTGTTGATCAGCTGTGTCAGGATATTGTTTTTGTTAGAGGCGATCAGTATCTTCTCGACCGGCAGCCCCATCTTCATCGCGTAATAGCCGCCCAGTGCATTACCGAAGTTACCGCTGGGAACGTCGAGATAGACCTTATCACCATTCTTTATCGCATCCTGGCGGACCAGTTCCAGATAAGAATGGATGTGGTAGATGATCTGAAAGATGATACGGCCGAAGTTCACCGAGTTTGCAGCTGAAAGCAGGATATGTTTTTCTTTCAGAGTGGCTTTAAACGTCTGCGATGCCAGTAGTTTTTTCAGCGCATTCTGAGTGTCGTCGAAATCACCCCTGACGCCGATGACCTTCAGGTTTTTGGCATCTTCTGTCACCATCTGCAGACGCTGCACATCCGAGGTGCCGCCATCCGGGTACATGCAGGCAACCTGTACGTTGTCTTTATTTTTGAACGTTTCCAGTGCCGCCGGACCGGTATCACCCGAGGTGGCGGCGAGGATGAGGTAGTGCTCATCGCGATCCTGTGCGATAGACGATAAAACGGTACCAAAAGGCTGCAGCGCCATGTCTTTAAACGCGCGGGTCGGGCCATGCCATAATTCGCTGATATAGAGGTCATCTTTCACTTTGACAACCGGTACCGGATTTGTCGGGTCATCAAAGGTATCGTACAGGGACAGGGCTTTACCGATTATAGCCGCGTCGATATCGATATCGAATGCGGTCAGTACTGCGCGAGCCAGTGTCTTATAGTCTGAACCGGTATGTGCGTCCAGAAATGCGGTACCCAGATCTGGCAGTGACACTGGAGAATAGATACCGCCGAATGATGAGATCGGCGAAAGGATGGCTTCAGAAAAACTGACTTTTTCGGGGTACTGGCCATCATTGCCGCGGGTTTCGATAAAATGCATGTTCAATCCGGCCCTTGTATATGTGGTAGTTGATTAACGTTGGCGAATTATAACGAAATAGTGCTTCTGATTCCCTAATAATTTCTTCGAAGACCTGAGCTAGTGTTCAGGGAGTGCACCAGGCGCGAATTTACCAGCCGGGTGAATTCAGAGCGCTTTATCTGTTCAGCACCCATGGTTTCAAGATGTTTCGAATGAACCTGTGCGTCGAGTAAAAAAGGTTTTATCTGCGTACACAGATGATGCATTGCAATCTTAGAAGCATCCGGCTCGTGACTGAACATCGATTCCCCGAAAAAGATATCACCGAGTACCAGGCCGTACATACCGCCGACCAGCTTTTCGTCATGCCAACATTCGATAGAGTGTGCGATACCGGTTTCATGCAGCTGGCAATAGACGTTGAGCATGGTATCGGTGATCCAGGTGCCGGGTGAGTCGTTATCGAGCGGATCTTCTCTGGGTGCTGCACATGCCAGCATCACGTCCCGGAAACAGGTATCGATTCTTATCTCAAAAGGGTGCTGTTTCAAGCGGCGTTTAAAACTTCTCGAGACGTGAAAATTTTCCGGGAACAGTACACAGCGTGGCTCCGGTGACCACCACAAAACCGGTTGACCGTCAGAGTACCAGGGGAAGATACCCAGCTTGTAAGCTCGTATGACCAGTTCAGGATTGAGCGCTTCGCTGACGGCAAGTAGCCCGTCCGGCTCGGTCAGAGCGGTATCGACGTCAGGAAATTTGAAGTTGTTATCTTCTAACCAGGGGATTTGCAACATACATTCTTTGTCTGCATCAGGTTTCTGGGTGAATTGTATGCGTTCAGACATCGACAGGCAAATATGAAGGCGGGGAGAAAAGGGCAGGGTTGACTGGCAAGATCGAACGATCGTTGGCACCTCTATGGTGAAATGTTTCTGCTTATGTCACCGGTTACTGGCTGCCCCGCAAGTCTGGTCACTCTGTCTGTATGTCGCTATTTGTCAGGCAGTAGCGTGTAGATCTTCTCTTTATCATCACAGTTTATCTCAAGAGTTTTTCGTGTTGAGGTCGAGCCACTCCTGATCTCGATCGAACCTTTCGGTAATTGCAGGACTTTTTCCAGAACCTTTATCACCGCTTTATTGGCCTTGCCTTTTTCCGGCGGGGCTTTGACTTTGACCTTCAGGGTATCTTCCAGCCAGCCGGCAATACCATCTTTTGATGATGA